>VSDC01000082.1:0-7906 GCA_047459275.1 Gemmatimonadota bacterium | reverse complement strand
TCTCGAACGCGAAGGCCAGGAGATCGAGTTCCTGGTAGAGCCGGCCGCGAACCTCACGTTCGATCGCTGAGGGATCCGCGGCCGACCGCACATGGCCGACTTCGGTGCTCTGCAGGGTCGCGATGGCATCCTCCTGCCTCTCGATGATGCCGTCCGCATCGCGAATCGAGTCCACATCGCCTCCGGATTGCCGTCGGGACGCGCGCCGTCCAATGCAAGATGTGAACCAGTGGCGCGCCCGCGCTACTCGGTGACCCTTCTGAATTCGAACCACTCGCTGCGGGCTTCGTACCGGCGGGCGGGAAGACCGAGGACGCGAATGAAGAGGCGTTTGACGCCGCTGCCGACGGCGCCGGGGACGGAGCGCTCGCCGCTCACGGCGGGCTGCAGCTCGCCCTTGAGCCAACGCTCGAGCTCCTCCAGGTCGGAGAGCGACAGCGTCTCCAGCTCGAGGACGGCCATGTAGTAGTAGCGCCCGTTGCGCGTGGGCCGGATCGATCCCCTGTGGGCGCCCTCGACCGCCGCGCGCGCGGCATCGAACGTCGGGTAGTCGCGCACCTCGGCGGCGCTCGATTGAGACCGAACCAGGAAGCGCCCCTCGAGGGGGTCGTAGAGGAGGACCCACGTCGTCGCCTCGCTCGCCTCCAGGTGGTCGAAGAAGCCGTCGCGCCACAGCTCGATCCTGGACTTGAGCCGGAGCGGCAACCCCGAGCGGACGGCCTCCTCGAGGGCGGGATCGGCAAGGACCCCTTCGATGCGGAGCACGGGAGCGTACCCGGAAGCGGGTTCCGGCGCGACGCTGAACGCCGCCTGCAGGGCCGTGCCCAGCAGGGCGGGCCCGCCGCCGATGAACAGGACCAGGGCCAACAGGACGGCGCTCAAAGTCGGGTGCCCAGACGGATGAAGAAGTTGACGTGATCCTCTCTGCCCGAGAGAGGAGCGGCCCAATAGAGGCCGAGGCGTCCGAGGCGCAAACCGAAGCCGACGTCGGCGGCGAAGCCGTCGAGGCCATCGGTGCGGCCGTTGAGCGCGGCTCGCTCGGTCCACGCGCGGCCGGCGTCGAAGAAGACGACCCAGCCGGGCCTCTCGCCGAGGTCGATGTCGGAGCCGAGCTTGCGGCCCCAGCCGTGCCCGAACGGGAACGCCGTGCGATACTCGAGCTGGAGGAGGACGAGCCGATCACAGCCGTAGAAGGCGAGCAAGCCATCCGGCATCGGGCCGGCCTCGCGGGCGCCGCAATCGAACTGGAACGGGCGGTAGGCCGGGAGCGAGCCCTCGCCGCCCAGCGCACGCTGGCGCTGCGGCGGGAGCGGCCGGTCGTTGAGCGACGTCCCCGTCACGACCCGCAAGGCAAGGGTCGACGACGGGCTGACCCGCGCGTAGCGCCGGAGGTCGACGAAGGCCGCGGCGAACTCCGTCTCCACCGGTTCGGTGAGCACGCCCCCATCGTCGGACCTCAGGAAGCTATCGTCGACGATGATGGGCATTCTCAGCGACCCGCCCAGCCCTCGCTCGACCTCGGCCCGGATCCACCAGCCGGTCGTCGGGTCGACGCCCTCGTTACGCGTGTCGTAGGCGAAGCGGGCGACGACGCTGCGCAGCCGCCCCTCGGCGACGTGGGGCTGCGGCCGCCACGGCGTGCTGCCGAATGGCGTCCACGGCGCGGCCACGCCCACGGAGGAGTGCCGTTCGTCCTGGTAGCCGAGCTGGATGTCGTAGCGGCCGCCCTCCGGCGCCGCGCGCAGGTAGGCGCTCCACCCGACCCGCTCGTAATGGTCCCGGAAATCGCGGCGGAGGAGGAAGGTGGCCAGCGCGTTCTCGCTGTCCGTGAGGCCCCAGGACTCGATCGGCACGATCTCGGAGTGCAGCGTCGCGCCGACACGGAGCGCGCGTCGCCCCCCGAGGAACTGCTCCAGGCGGAGCAGGTAGCCGAAGTCCGACGCGTCGACGTCGACCCCCGTCTCCGTGCGGTAGATCACGAACGCCTCGACGCGGGTCGGGTTCCTGCTCAGCGTCTCGAAGCGCGGTCCCAGGAGGATCGGCAGGCCTTCGACCCGGTTGTACCCGCGGCGCGACGCGATCGTCAGGTCGCTTCGGCCGAAGCCGAACTCGCGCCCGGTCGAGATCGCGGGCTCGACCTCGGGCTGCGCGGCGACGAGGAGGCCGTCCTGCATCCTGTAGCGGAGCGGCTCCCGGTAGACCTCGACTCGCCCGGTGACGGTCGCGGAATCGACGCCCGTCACGGTCCCGCCCACGACGACCAGGTCGCCGTCGACCGTCGCGCCGGGCTCGAGGAACGCATCCCCGTTCAACACGACGACGCTGCCGCGCACGCGCCCCGCGAGCTGGAGCGGCCCGCCCAGCACCGCCACGTCCCCGACGATCTCCGTGCCGCGTGCAATCCGCGAGGCGCCGGTCATCCGGACGGTCTCCGGCCGGTTGAAGAAATCGAACAGCTCCGCCGCACGCTCCGGCGCGACCGCGATCTGGCGCGCCTCCTGCGCGGCCGCCGGCGCCGCCGTGACCAGCAGCGCCGCCAGCGCGGCCGCCGCCCAACGTTCCGGGACAGGTATCATCGTTCGATCTCCAGACGTCTCATGCGACGATACAGGTTCGCGCGGTCGGTGCCGAGCCGGCGCGCCGCGTCGGCCACGTTGCCGCCGGCCTCCTCCAGGGCGGCCAGGATCAGCGCACGCTCGTAGGCGTCGAGACGCTCCGTCAACGAACCCCCGGAGAGCTCCACCGGGGCCGCACCCGGAATCTCCTTCACCGCGCCGCTGTCCGGCAACATGCTCGCGACCTCGCGGGCGCCCACCTCACGACCCGGATGCAGGATCGCCAGCCGCTCGCAGACGTTCGCCAGCTCCCTGACGTTGCCCGGCCAGGGGTAGAGCATGAGGCGCTCGATCGCGTCCGGGAGGAGGACCGGAGGCACCAGGCCGTGCCGCGCCTGCAGCCGCGCGAGGAAATGCGCCGCCAGCTCCGGGATGTCCTCCGCCCGCTCCCGCAGCGGCGGCAGGTGGATCGGGATCACGTTCAGCCGGTAGTAGACGTCCTCGCGGAACCGGCCGGCCGCGATCTCCGCCCGCAGGTCCCGGTTCGTCGCGGCGATCACCCGGACGTCCACGCGGATCGGCTCCTGCCCGCCGACCCGCTCCACCTCGCCCGATTCCAGCGCCCGGAGCAGCTTCGCCTGCGCCTCGGCACTCAGCTCGGCGACCTCGTCGAGGAAGAGCGTGCCGCCATCCGCCAGCTCGAACCGCCCGCGCCGCCGCTCCGTCGCGCCCGTGAAGGCGCCCTTCTCGTGCCCGAACATCTCGGACTCGACGAGCTCGCGCGGGATCGCCGCGCTGTTGACCCGCACGAAGGGGCCATCGGCGCGACGCGACTGTGCGTGCAGCGCCGCGGCGACCAGCTCCTTCCCCGTCCCGCTCTCGCCCGTGATCAGCACGCGGGCGTCGGTCGGCGCGACCTGGCGGATCAGCTCCCGGATGGCGTGCATCGCCGGGCTCGAGCCGATCATCCGCTGCTCGCCGCCCAGCTCGGCGACGAGGGCGCGCGACAGCTCCCGCGCCCGTCGAAGCTCCAGCGCGCCGCGGACCGTGAGGAGCAGAGCCTCCGGGTTGAGCGGCTTCTCGATGAAGTGGAACGCGCCCAGCTTCGTCGCCTGGACCGCGTCGCCGAGCGTGGCGCGGCCGCTCATCATGACGACCGGGAGCTCCGGCCAGCGCTCGCGCACGATGCGGAGCGTGGCGAGCCCGTCCAGCTCCGGCATCGCGAGATCGAGGAGGACGACTTCGGGCTCTTCCTCCTCGATCGCGGCGATCGCGGCGCGGCCGTCGCCCGCCTCACGCGCGCGGTGCCCCTCCGCCTCCAGGACCCGCGCGACCATGCGGCGGATGTTGGACTCGTCGTCGACGACCAGGATCGCCGCCACCGCCAGGCCTCAGTAGTGGCTGAAGATCAGCCGCGCGATGAGCGGACCGCGGCCGCCGAGCGGGCGCGCCTCCTCGCACGTGAGCTTCGTCTCGGGGCCGAAGAACAGGCGCATCCTCCAGGACGCGTCGTCTTCCGGCTCGCGGGCGCCCGGCCGGAGGCACGTGCGCGCGTCCCGGAAAACCGGCGAGAGGAGGGCCGAGACGCTGTCGCCCGTCGCCGGGTCGGGGACGTCGATGGCGAGGACCACCCCGGCCTCGGGCATGACGTCCGTCGCCACGTAGTTGAGCAGCGCCTTGACCGCCTCCCGCGACTGCGCGGCCGAAGGGATCTGGACGGCGAGCAGGTCCAGCAGGCGTTCCTTGTCGACCCTGTAGAGCGCGTCATGCACGCCGATGCTTCCGCCGTCCGGGAGCGGCAGGGCAATCGTCGTGTCGCCGACCGGTTCGCCGGCCAGGAACGCGAACGAGACCGATCCGGCCGAGCCCGGCCCGCTCAACTTCAGGTTGGCTTGCTTCGCGACCTCGCTGAACCAGGCGCTGTCGGCCGCGGCCGCGAGCAGCACCAGATTCGCATCCGCACTACGGATCCACTGGGCGACCTCGGCCGGGCCCGCGCCCTCGCCCACGCTGAACGCCAGTGTCCGGTACTCGACCGGTTTGGGTCCACCGAGGCGAACCGCGCACCCGGCGACGAGGATCGCCAGCGCGCATGCGACGACTTTCTTCATGGTACCTCTTCCGTTAGGCATGGCACGAACGGCGCCCCGGAGTAATCGCAGCTTTCACGCCCGCCCGGCGGGCGCGGCAGCGGCGGCCGGGAGCCGGACGACGAACTCCGCGCCGCCACCCGGTCTGTTCCGCGCCAGCACCTCGCCCCCGTGCGCGGCGACGGCCTGCCGCACGAGCGCGAGGCCGAGGCCCGTTCCCCTGGATTTGGTCGTGTAGTCCGGTTCGAAGATCCGGTCGCCGGCCCCCTCCGGGAGCCCCGACCCCGTATCGCCGATCGCGACGACCAGCATCCCATCGGTCACGTGGATGCCGACATCGATACGCCGGGGCCGCTCAGATCCTTCCATCGCCTCGACCGCGTTCCTGATGAGGTTGCGGAACGCACGGAGCAGCGCGTCGTAATGGCCTTCCACGAGGGGGAGGTCATCGGCGGATTCGAGCGTCGCGACGACGCCGGGCGGAACGTCCGTCGCCAGGAGCCCGGCCATCAGCTCGCGGATGTCGATGGCGCTCGTCGGCCCCGACGGCGGCCGGCCGAGCGCCGCGAACTGCTGGGCCAGGTCCTCCAGACGCTCCGTCTCTTCGATGATCACGGCGACCGGCTCCTCCCAATCGGGCGACCTCCCTTGGGAACGCGCGAGCCGGTGCGCGGCTAGACGCAAGGGTGTCAGCGGGTTCTTCATCTCGTGCGCCACGCGCCTGGCCATCTCGCCCCAGATCCGGACGCGCTCGGCCTCGAGCGCGCGCCGCCGGGCCTCGGCCAGCTCGTTCGCGGCACGGCGCAGCGCGGCGCGCAGCGCCCGCACCTCCACGACCTCCCGGGCCTCGTGCGGCCCCGGCGGCGGGAGCGGCTCCTCGCGGCCGAGACGACCGGCCCAGTCCACCAGCTCGCCGATCGGGCGCGCGAGCCCCCGCGCAACGCGCCGGCTCACCGCCAGCGCGAGCCCCGCGATCACGAGGGCGAGGCCGAAGGCGAGCCCCGGCACCATCGCCGCGACCCGCCGCTCCAGGAACGCCCAGCGCCGGGCCAGACGCAGCGAGGCCGACAGCTCCTCACGATGCCGCGCCAGCGCCGCCGCAAGCGCAGAATCGGCCTCCGCGGCCGACGCCGCGGCCTCGAACACCTGCCGCCCCGATTCCGCGACCCGATCCCACGGCCCCAGCGTACCGACCCAGTCCAGGGAACCTGCCCACAGCCACACGCCTATGAGTACTAGGACGAGCGCCGGCGTCAGCGCCAGAACGAGCATCCAGCCGAAGAGGCGACGTTCGAGGCCCTGGCGTCGCAACTTCTCCTCCCTCAATGCCTTCGAGGCCGCGAACCGTGCTTGACGCGGCGGGCATAGCGAATGCAATAAATGGAATCGGGGTGAAGGCGTTGCCCGAAGCGAAAGGTAGACGTGGGGCCCGAGCCGAGCAAGGGCGTAACTTCGCTTCGCAACGGCAGTAACCTCAGGTCGCAGGAGGCGATGCATGATCCTTCCCAACGTCCGGGCGTCGTTCGGTAGGGAGGAGGCCGGGTTCCTTCTCGGACTCACCGCGGGCGGCGACGAGGGCGCCCGCAGGCGAGAGGAGGAGCGCCTCCGCGAAGAGGGGATCGACGCCATCCTGGACGACCCCCGCACCCTGAACGCCGTCCTCGCGTCCGGCGGCATCAGCACCGCGCCCGCGCCCCTCGTCTTCTACCTCCTCGTCCGGCACGCGCTCCTCGAGGACGGGATCAACAACCCCGTGATCGCGGACTACCTGGCGGCGTTGCTCCTCGAGTTCGGCCGGGGCGACCGGGCCCGCCGCCCGACGGACGACGCCGATGGCCGGGAGTACGACTACCTGGCCGACCTCGTCGAGGCGATCGGGGGCGCCACCGGCCACGACGCGTTCCTGCTCCGCGCCCACCTCGGCAACTTCGCGCTGTGGCTGAGCGGCCTCTTCCCCGACTACATCACCGCGCGCGTCGAGCGGCGCGGCGCGCCGGGGATCCGCTACTACGAGGAGATGGGCGCGACCGGCTACCGCCTCGCCGCCGACACCGTCGACGCCGAGAACTGGGGGCTGGACCACCTCTACCGCACCTTCGCCGACAACTTCCCGGCGCTGCGGATCGCGCTGAACCGGATCGCCGACCGCCACCTCTTCCCCATGCGCGGCGATCCCATCGACCGACTCCTCCGCCAGATCGCCGATCGGTTCCACGATCAGTCCCAACATCGCATGAATTAACGGCTTAGGGGACGGAACACCGTCCCCACCGGCCGTGTACCCGCCGCTATCACCCTCACTGCAGCAGTCCTTGGAAGGAGCAGTACGCATGGGCACCCGCGTCCTCGACATCATCGAGCACATCCGGCAGCGCCAGGACCAGGCGTTGTACCAGGATCTCGTCTGGGAGGGCACGTTCGCGGATTACCTGGAGCTGGTGCGCGAGAACCCGCTGGTCGCGCGCAACGCGTTCCAGCGCCTCTACGACATGATCATCTCTTTCGGCACTCGGAAGTATACCGAGTACAAGAAGGAGATCACGCACTACAACTTCTTCGACGACCCGATCGGCGGCGGGAAGGACGCGGTCTACGGGCTGGACGTGCCGCTCATGAAGCTCGTGCAGGTCCTGAAGGCGGCGGCGCTGGGGTACGGCCCGGAGCGGCGAGTGATCCTGCTGCACGGACCGGTCGGCTCCGCCAAGTCGACGATCGCGCGCCTGCTCAAGAAGGGGCTCGAGTACTACTCACGCACGCCCGAGGGCGCGCTCTACACCTTCTCCTGGGTGGGCGAGGGGCTGCATGGGGTGGGCATCCCGATGGAAATGGGGGACGCGGCGCAGGAAACGGCGATGCCCTGCCCCATGCACGAGGAGCCGCTGCACCTCATCCCGGAGGAGCACCGGGCGCTCTTCATCGAGGAGCTGAACGCGAAGCTGCCGGACGATCGGCAGCTCCGCATCGAGGGCGACCTGTGCCCCGCGTGCCGCCACGTCTACAACCAGCTCATGCTGCGCTACGACGGCGACTGGACGAGGGTCATCGAGCACGTGCGGGTGCGCCGTCTCCTGATCAGCGAACGGGACCGGGTCGGGATCGGCACCTTCCAGCCGAAGGACGAGAAGAACCAGGACTCCACCGAGCTGACGGGGGACATCAACTACCGCAAGATCGCGATCTACGGCTCCGACTCCGACCCGCGGGCGTTCAACTTCGACGGCGAGTTCAACGTCGCGAACCGGGGTCTGATCGAGTTCATCG
>VSDC01000081.1:0-7906 GCA_047459275.1 Gemmatimonadota bacterium | reverse complement strand
AAGGCATGCGCGCCGAGGTCGTGGTCCGCGTGCCGCGTACCAGCCTGCGCGTCTATGACGTCCGCTTCGACGAGACCGGCAAGCCCACGTCGATGACTGTCGAGACCTACGACCCGTCCGCCGGACTCGCCTCCGAGCCGACCGAGCGCAACGAGGTCTCCCTCGCCGAGGGGTCGGGAATCCCCTTCATCGACTACGTGCACTGGCCCTTCGAGCTGATGGTCGGGCGGATCCACGCCGCGGAGAGCGACACGCTGACCCTCGACCTCGTTGCGGGACGTCGCACGCTCCCCTTCGTCATGGCGCGCGTCGGACCCGGCCGCTACACCGCGACGCACCCCAGCCGCGGGACCATGGACATCGAGGCCGACCAGCACGGCCGTCTCACGGTGCTCGACGCATCCAAGACCACCCGCGCGCTCCGCGTCGAGCGTCAAGCGGCGATCGACGTTGACGCCCTGGCCCGTGCCTTCGCCGCCCGTGACGCCCGGGGCCAGGCGATGGGGGAGCTCTCGGGCCGCGGTGAATCGACCACCACCGTCCACGGCGCGACTATCACCCTCGACTGGGGCCGCCCGCTCAAGCGGGGCCGCGAGATCTTCGGCGCCCTCGTCCCGTGGGGCAGGGTCTGGCGTACCGGCGCCAACCAGGCCACCCACATCACCACGACCAAGGACCTGCTGGTCGGCGACGCGGTCATCCCCGCGGGCACCTACACCCTCTTCTCCATCCCGCGCCCCGACCGGTGGACGCTCATCGTGAACAAGCGCACACGGATCAACGGGCAGGCCTACGACCCCGAGCACGACCTCGTCCACCTCGAGATGCAGACCCGCGCGCTCGATGAGGTCGTCGAGGCGTTCACCATCCTGGTGGAGGAGACCCCCGAGGGGGGCGTGCTCCGTCTGCAGTGGGACCGGACCGAGGCCTACCTCCCCTTCCGGGTGCGTAGCTGATCGAGCGACGGCAGGTGACCGACCGGCTGCACCGGTCGGATCGCCACGCCGGGCCGAGCGGCGGCCGTGCCTACGGAGGGCACGGCCGCCTCGATTTCTAAACCGGCCACGCCGCGGCGACGGAATCCGCCGGCCGCGCGACCGCCCCCACCCCCCTTTGCCAACCCCTCGCGCTCTGTCTGCAGGAATTGTTGGTGCGGCGAACCCGACACGCGATTCCGCTTGAGCAGTCCCCTTCCGTCGACACTTCCTCCTCTCGACCCCTCCTCTGGTTGGCGCCCCCGTGTCGCTCCCCCCTGTCGCTCTCCCCCTGTCGCTCTCCCCCGTCGCTCTCCCCTGTCGCTCTCCCCCTGTCGCTCTCCCCCGTCGCTCTCCCCTGTCGCTCCCCCCCTGTCGCTGCCCCCTGTCGCTGCCCCCTGTCGCCACCTCCGTATCGCCGCCCCCTTATTCGCGCCGGACGCTCATGGCGCCGGGCCCTTTCGGTACCGCACCCTCCCGGCGCCGCACGCGCCACCCCTCTGGACGCACGCCCCCATGGGACACGGGCAGCCTGCGACGCCACGGACAACGGCCCACGCGACCACAGGAACCGCCGGCACGGCCACGAGAAGTTCTCGCGCGGCCACCGGGCGTGTTCGCCAGGCCAGGGGAGCGTGCGCGCCTACACGGAGCGGCCCACGCCTTCGCCGGGATCCATTTACGCGGTTCCCTAAGACACCCACGATCGGCTACGGAAACCGACCTACGATGACGCATTCTAGCGTCCGCGCACGAGGCCGGCGCGCATCCACCAGGCGGAACCAGAGGAGATAATGCGGTAGGTACCGCGTCGCGACGCCGCGAAAGCGGTTCAGCGCGATCTCGAGACGCCAGACGTACGCAAGGCCCGGATCGACGGACGGGCTCCAGAGCGCGTTCCCGTCGCAGCCGGGCCGAACGCGCCAGCGTCGCTCGCGGAGCGTGATCGCGACGCGATCGTTGGCACTCCTCCGCCTCCACGGGATGCCGCGTGATCGCGCGAAGCGCGCCACCGCGCACCCGGGGCCCTCACGGGTCGTGAGCACGGCGCCGGGGGCGAGCCGGCCATGGAGCACGACGGCGACATCGCCCGGGCCCGGACGCCTCGGGCCCACCACCGCCCCAGCCGCCGTGCGGTTGGGGTCCACCGCGAGGAAGACCCTCGCCACGGCCGGCTGCTGGAACGCGAGGCCGCGCACGCCTCGGCGCCGCGGCTCGCGACGCAGTCGCCTGCTCCCCTTCTCCGAGTGCGCGAACCACGTCTCCTCGGTGACGACGTCGCCTGCCAGCAGTCCGCACTCGTCGGCGAGGAGCGCGGCCAGGAGGCGATGCCTCCAGCGGAACGCCGTATCCTTGTGGATCCCGAGGTACCGGGCCGTCCGGCGCACGCTCAGCCCTGCGACGAGGCACGCGCAGAACCCCGCCCAGCCGTCGAGCCGCTTCAGGTACACGAGCGGCGTGCCCGTCAGGTCGCTGAACGTGCGACGGCATTCGAGGCACCGACGACGTCGCCGCCCACGGTACCCGCCCCAACGCTGGGTTCGCGCACTTCCACAGCGCGGGCAGCTCGCGTCCCGCGGGGCCCGCGCGGCCCGTAATCGCTCCAGCAATACAGCCTCGCGACGTTCCCCATCCCCCGCGCCCGCGCGACAACGAGGCGCTGCGTCGGTCCAGCTCCCGATCGAGGACGTAGTGCCCGCGCCCGCGCGACAACGAGGCGCTTGGGCGGGCGACGCGGGGCTCCGCTGTGACGCAGCGGCAGCCCCCGATCCCGAGCCGCGTCGCAGCATATGGCCAGCTCCCGATCCGGCAATGACACAAGCCCCCTCGCCAGCTCCGGATCCAGGCAGTTGGTGGAACTCCCGGCCGGCTCGCGACCCTGGAGAGCTGCGCGTGCGAGGTGATGCGGTCACTCGGTGCATAGCGGAGTTTCCGTGTCGCTCGAGTACGCCGTCGGTCGAGCACTCGCGACACCACGATCGCCACGTCGGCGGGACAAAGCCATGGCTGGATGTCTCGCCAGGATTCGGAGTTGGGACCGGAGTCGATCGACAACTTCGACCCAACCGACGACCACCACCCGGCCAACGACCGCCGACGCGCTCGCAACCGCCGCCGGGCTAGCGACCACCGCCGGGCTAGCGACCACCGCCGGGCTAGCGACCACCGCCGGGCAGTTGGCCAGTGGCGGGTTCGGGACCCCGAGGCCCCGTTACCCTCGACCAACAATTCCTGCAGACAGAGCGCGACGCTGGGATGAGGGGGTTGGGAATCGCCGGGCGAACGGCGAGCGCCGGCGGCCGGACTAGCAGGCAGCGCGACGGTCGGGCGACCGAACTTGCGGGCGGAAGCTCGCACTCGGCGAGTGATTCTCAGCCTGCCCTATTCGAGCCCGCGTCCGACGAACCGGGGTTCGACGGGCCGTCCTGGGGCGCGGAGTCCGCCGCCTGGGCCGCGGAGTCCGGCGCCTGGGCCGCACGCACGGCGTCGTCGCCGAAGACCAGGCCGGTGCCCGCGGCCTGGGCAGCCAGGATCGCGCGCATCCGCTCTATCTCCTCGTCGGTCCGGCCGGCCGCGCGGAGCTTCCGGTCCATCTCGACGCGATGGACCGCGGCCTTCAGCGTGCCGAGGGCGAGGGTGGCGCAGCGCGGCCGAGAGCCGACGATGTCGCGGCCCAGGACGTTGATCATGTCCTCGTACGACAGGGCCCGAACCTCGTCGAAGGTAGCGCGTCGCTTGTTGATCCGTTCGGCCAGGATCGACGCCGCGGCCTGGCTGATCGTGCAGCCGGAGCCCTCGAACCTGACCTCCCGGATCCGGTCCTCGCCCGGCTCCGCCTTGAGGTGGATCGTCACGACGTCGCCGCAGCCGGGATTCCCTCCCGGCATGTGCACGTCGGCGTCCTCTAGCGGCCCGTAATGCCGCGGCCGCTTCGCGTGGTCGACCAGCATCGCCACGCGCGTCTGTCTATCCATTCGATCACCTCCGAACCGGATGTGGCCCGCTCCGCACCCGAAATCATTCAGCCATCAGCCCGAGCGTGCCGAGCAAGGGTTGCGATTGCAGGCCACCGCTGCGGTTGCCGGCCATAGCTCCCGCTGCCGGGCAGGTTACGGCTGCCGGGCAGGGCTAGGGCTCATCACGTACCCGGAGCACTCACTTCTCGATCGGCGCGCGAACCAGATTGCCCCACTCGGTCCAGGATCCGTCGTAGTTGCGCACGCGCTCGAATCCCAGGAGCTCGGTCAGGACGAACCACGTGTGGCTCGACCTCTCGCCGATGCGGCAATAGACCACGACGTCGTCGTCGCGGCGGAGCCCCTGCTCCTCCTCGTAGATGGCGCGCAGCTTGTCCGCCGGGAGGAACGTGTGCGTCTCCGGGTCGACGGCCCGCGCCCAGGGAACGTTGCGCGCCCCCGGAATGTGCCCGCCCCTCAACGCCCCCTCGTTCGGGTAGGCGGGCATGTGCAGGCGCTCGCCGCGATACTCTTCCGGACTGCGCACGTCGACCAGGGGCTTCCTCGCCGCGATGTGCGCGAACACGTCGTCACGGAACGCACGAATCGCCTCGTCGTCCCGCCCGACGATCCGGATGTTTCCTTCCGGGTACGACGGGACCTCCGTCGTCATCGGGCGACCTTCCTGCTCCCAGCGCGCCCGGCCGCCGTCCATCAGCTTCAGGTTCTTCACGCCGAACAGGCGGAACACCCAGAAGGCGTACGCGGCCCACCAGTTGTTGTTGTCGCCGTAGAAGACGATCGTCGTGTCCTCGTCGATGCCGAGGGACCGGAGCAGCTTCTCGAAGCGGGCGGCGTCGATGTAGTCGCGCGTTACCGGGTCGTTCAGGTCCGCGACCCAATCGATCTTCACGGCGCCCGGAATGTGCCCGATCTCGTAGAGGAGCACGTCCTCGTCCGACTCGACGAGGCGGACCTTCGGGTCATCCAGGTGCGCCGCGACCCACTCCGTCGAAACCAGCGACTCCGGGTGCGCGTATCCGCGCTCCTCGATCGGGATGACCTTGGGTGCGTCCGTCCTGTGTTCCATCGTTTCTCCCTCCAGTTCGGCGCCCCACGCCTGGGCGCAGGGTTCGTTCATCGTCCGTATCCACGAGAAACGGCCGGCCGGAGGCCCCTCCACCGGGGACCCGCGGCCGGCCGCGGCACATGTGATCCGTGAGGACCTATGTCGACGCCGCACCCGCGCCCCGGCCCAATGGACGGGCTGTTGTACAGAAAAGGCAACACGCACGCGCGGCGGCGCGTCCGCCGCGCGTGCAGGCCATCGGTTCAGGGTTCGACCGTTTGTGTCTCATGCGTCGCTTTTCGTTCCGACGGCGGGCAACCGCGCCGACTCGGATGGTTTCAATCGTCGGCCCGCGGCGATGGTTCCCGGCCGTCGGGTTCCGCTGCCGTAGTACCCCCGGAGTGTGGCATCGGTCCAGCACCCTCCGCTCAGAACTGCGTGGCCAGCCGGACGACCCACCGCGCGGTCTGAGGCAAGGAGAATATGTCCGTGCGCTCGAACGGGGAGTCCCAGCTCACGATCTCCGGATCGACGCCACCGTACCGCGACCAGAGTGCGACGTTGCGACCCGCCAGTGTGACCGAGGCGGCGCTGGCTCCGACCCGGGCTACCCAAGTGCGCGGCAGGTCGAGCGTCGCCGCGACCTCGCGGAGGCGCAGGAACGAGCCATCCTGGATGTACAGGAACGGCATGGACATCGGTGAGATTTCAGACCACGTGTCCGACGTCCGATACGATCCGAAGTACAGCGTCCGCTCGTGAGCCGAAAGCTGGTCGCGCCGAGCGTACAGCTCGCTGTTCGGTATGCGGTGATTACGCCGCAACGCCGTCCCGTTGAACACCTTGAAACCGGCACGGCCATCGAGGAGGGCGCGGACCCGGAGTCGATTTCAGAACGAGAGCTCGGTCTCCAGCGAACCTTCCCAAGCCGGGATCGGACTCCCGACCGATTCTTCGGTTTCGGTCACGACAACGTACCCGGTGGCCTCATCGACGTCGACGATCGTGCGTGAGAAGTAGCTTCCGACGGGGTCCCCCACCCGCAGCCATTGCCACCCACCCAGGGAAGTCGCGGGGAAGCCCGCATCGGCGAGTTCACTGGCCAGATGGCTGATCGCGAGCCGCGTTGTCCAGGCGGCCCGAGAAGCCCGGAAGAGGTCGGCCGTGAGCGTCGCTTCGACGCCGCTGTTGCGGATCTCACCGAGGGACATCAGTAATTCGCGATCGCCCCACCCCGGCCACGATGGCGACGATGCAGGTTCTCCCAGGAGGACGTCGCTGCTCGTACTCCGGAAGGCCGTCAGGGCGAGGCCGAGATGGCCGTCGAGGAACGTGGCGTCGATGCCCACTTCCTCCCCCCTCATCGGTTCCTCGGTCAGGGGGAGGAACGTGTCGTGTTCGCTCCCCCCAATGGCGGCCCGTAGTCGGACGACGTCCGCCCCCAGCAGTCGTGCGCCGGAACCCCGGGCTTCGTAGGCCAGGAGCGTGGCCGCGACGCGGTAGGAGAACAACCGACCGCGATCGACATCGTCCAGCCAGTCGTGGCGGATGCCCAACTCGGCGAAAAGGCGGTCCCGGAATCCGTAGCGGGCATCGGCTACGATGCCGATGCTCTCCCGTTCGCGCCGGATCTCCTCGAGGTAGTACGGCCGGGTCGGGGCGAATTCGCCCGGCTCGCCTTCCGTGCCGCCCCGCACGGACGTGAATCGCCGGTACCAGGTCGCCTGGGCGCCAAGGTACAGCGCGAGATCGTGGCGCCCGTCGCCGAGCTGTCTTCCATCCACACGTGTGCGGTAGTCGATCGTGTAGAGGTCCACGTTCCGCTCGGCGCGTATAAGCAGGGCCCCATCGGGGAAGTAGCGAGGGTGGCGTCGACGCGCCTCCTCCTGCGCGAGATCTGCACCGGCGAGCAGCGAATGGGTCAGCCATGGCGTCGCTCGGTGGACCAACCGAACTCGCGGCTGATATCGCCGCGCCTCGATCGTCTGGTCGATGTCGAGCACCCCTGTCACATTACTGTGCGCCAAGCTGTCGTCCCACGCGCCCACAGCGAGCGGGGCTGTGCCGAGGAGGGACAGGAGGTTGGTTTCCCTGTCGCCACTGTCTGGGACGTCCAGCTCGACGTCGATCGCTCCGAACCCAACTTCGACGCCCAGCGTCTCGGCCGCCCGCAACTGCAACCCGATGCGTGCGCTCCGGCGGTCGAAGCCGGTGGTCGGCAGCACGCCATCGTCGCGGGTCCAGCCGAGCGAGCCGTGCACGCCCAAGCGGTTCGTCGAGCCGAGGCCGCTCCAGTGGATGGTCGAGGCGGTACCGCCATCCAGGATCCCATAGCGTTCGAGTGGCCGGTCCGACAGGATCGTGTCCGCGGGTTGTCCCTCGCAGATAGGCAACATCGAGTGGTAGGAGTCACCGCAGTGCGCCCAGTTCGCGGGCAACTCCACGCCCGGATCGACGGGCCCGTGCTCGAGCACGATCCGCTGCGTGAACCCACGCGCGCCGGGGTTCGCCTTACGGGTCGTGACCAGGATCGCGCCGCCCGTGGCGGCCGGGCCCAGCCAGAGTGTCGATGCCGGCCCCTTCAGCACCTCGACCGACTCGATATCCTCGGGCGCGATCCCCGCGATCCCGGCGCGAAACAGGTTCCCCGTGTCAAGGAGCGACACCGCCTCGGCGTCCACCGGCACGCCGTCGACGTACACTGCCACACTCCCGTCGCCGAGGACCGAGTGCACGCCGCGGATCCGGATCTGCGCCGCCGCGCCCGGCACGCCGGGCGCCTGGAAGACGGAGCCCCCCGGGACCCGCGCCTGGACCAGCTCCATCAGCGAGGCGACGGGCGCTTCGGCCACGACCGCCGCCGCATCGATCACTGCGGCGGAGCCTGCGCGCACGGCGAGGCCCGA
>VSDC01000554.1:0-1628 GCA_047459275.1 Gemmatimonadota bacterium | reverse complement strand
CCGTCCTCTTCGGGAGCCGCCGGGGCGTGCGGCGCACGGCGCGGCCGGCGTCGCTCGTCGTCGCGGCGGCGACGATCGCCCTCGGGCTCGCCGCGGCGGTGCCGGCCGAGGCGCAGCAGACGGAGCGGCCGGATCGGAGCAAGCGGCCGGCGGTCGGCCCGGCGCCGGAGCTGAAGTTGCCGCCCGTCGAGCGGTACACGCTCTCGAACGGGCTCGAGGTGCTGGTCATGGAGAAGCGCGGGCTCCCGCTGGTGCAGGTGAACCTGCACGTGCGGACGGGGAGTGTGCGCGATCCGGCGGACCGGATCGGGCTCGCGAGCCTGACGGCGGACATGCTGGACGAGGGCGCGGCCGGGCTGGACGCCCTCGAGCTGGCCGACCGGTTCGAGCGCCTGGGCGCCCGGTTCGGCGTGGGCGCCGGCGCGCACACGTCGACGGTCTCGCTGCGTGTCCCGGTCGCGCGGCTGGACGCGGGGCTCGGGCTGATGGCCGACGTCGTCCTCCGCCCCGACTTCCCGGAGTCGGAGCTGGAGCGCCTCAAGCGCGAGCGGCTCACGGCGATGATCCGTCGCCACGACGAGCCGAACTCGATCGCGAGCGCGCTCTTCCGGCGGGTGCTCTTCGGCGAGTCGCACCCATACGGGCGGATCGCGGACGAGGCGTCGCTGCGCGCGACGACGCTCGAGGACATCCGCGGCTTCTACTCCCGGTACTACCGCCCCGGGAACGCGACGGTGATCGTCGTCGGCGACATCGATGCGGCCTCCGCCCGCGCCGCCATCGAGCGCGCGTTCGGCGCGTGGGAGGGCGGCCGCGTCGAGCGGGCACGGCTCGAGCCCGCGGAGCAGGTCCGCGGCCGCGTCGTCTACGTGGTCGACAAGCCCGGCTCCGCGCAGTCGGTGATCCAGATCGGGCGGATCGGGATCGCG
This sequence comes from Gemmatimonadota bacterium, assembly GCA_047459275.1. Classification (GTDB taxonomy): domain Bacteria; phylum Gemmatimonadota; class Gemmatimonadetes; order Longimicrobiales; family RSA9; genus CALBZE01. The sequence goes on along the minus strand of VSDC01000554.1, from coordinate 699 downwards.
CGCGACTCGAAGGACTACTACGCGGTCCTGGTCATGAACACGATCCTGGGCGGGTCGTTCACCTCGCGGCTCAACCAGAACCTGCGGGAGGACAAGGGCTACACCTACGGCGCGGGGTCGTATTTCGACGCGGGCCCGATCCCCGGCGCGTTCGTGGCGAGCGCGGCGGTGCAGACGGACGCGACGGGCCCCGCGCTCCGGGAGTTCATGAAGGAGCTGCGCGCGATCCGCGAGGGCGTGACCGACGAGGAGGTCGCCGGCGCGCGGAACTACCTGGCCATGCGCTACCCGGCCGGGTTCCAGTCCGTCGCGGACATCGCGAGCCAGCTCGCCGAGGTGGTGCAGTACGGGCTCCCCGTCGACGACCTCAATCACTTCACGAGCCGGGTGCTCGCGGTCACGCGCCAGGACGTGGAGCGCGTGGCGCGGACGTACATCGACCCGGAGAACCTGGTCATCGTCGTGGTCGGCGACCGGGCGCGGATCGAGGCGCAGATCCGTGCGGAGAACCTCGGCGAGATCCGGTTCCTCGAGGTGACCGACGTGTTCGGCGAGCCGCCGACGTCGACGGAGGAGTGAGGCGATCGGCGGCGCCGAGCGATTGGCGCGCCGACGCGGATGGAAGATCGAGACGCGATCCGGCGCCGGCTCGCGCCCTCCCTTGGGGGCGGAGACCGGCGCCTGCAGGGATAGATGAAC
>VSDC01000553.1:0-1634 GCA_047459275.1 Gemmatimonadota bacterium | reverse complement strand
GGGGGCGGCGTCGCGTGCGGGGCCAATGGCCTGCGCCGTCGCCCCGCCGCCTCACACGCTATCCCCGAGCCCTGACCCTAAGCCCTAAGCCCTACGCCCTACGCCCTTAAGCTACCGCTCAGTCCCCAGCGACATCCCTCACGAGCCGGAAATCATATTCCAGCCGAATATTGTCCCTGATACTCAACACCGACGCCACGCGCGGGATCTCCAGCTCGAAGGTCCCGAAGGTGAACTCCGTGGTGGCGGTGCCGGCGTAGCCGCCGTCGATGGCCCGCGCGGTGACCTGCCACGTCACCGGCCGCGTCACCTCGCGGATCGTCAGCTCGCCGTCCAGCTCGAAGGAGAACTCGCCCGTGGTCGGGAGAGGTGACGGCGCGCCGCGGATCGCCGTCGGTACGAAGACGGCCATGGGGTACTGCTCGGTCTGGAGCGTCCGCCGGCGAATGTAGTTGTCTCGCCGGTCGCTGTCGCTCTTGAGCGTGCGGAGGTCCACCTCGAACCGGGACTCGGCCGCGACGACGCTGCCGTCCTCGTCGAGAACGAGGGCGCCGGAGATGCTCGAGGTCTCACCCACTGCATCGTTGGGGAAGTCGAGGCGGGCGAGCTGCTCGCGGACCCGGTAGCGTGCGACGTTCCCTTCCGGCGCGATCACCAGGCGGACACGGGCGAGCGCATCACCGCGATCCGCGACCACCGGAGCGACCACCGGCGCGGTCACTGGCGCGGTCACTGGCGCGACCACCGGCGCGACCACCGGCGCGGCCACGGCGGGCCGCTCCACGACCGGGTCGTGCAGGCGCGAATCCCCGGCCGGCACGGCCCCGGTCGCCGGGAGGGCGAGAAGCACGATTGCGCCGATGAACAAACCTCTCCTGTACATTGCGTCTCCCGATCATTCCGAACGACGGACTCGGCCCGCGGGCCGGGCGATCGACTGTGAAGCACCCAGGGTCCGGCCCGTCGGCCGGGGCGGCCAACCCCGGCCACCCTGGCATAAGACGCGTGAGCCGGCCGACTCGTTGGAACGCCTTCGGGAGAAATCGTGTACGATCGGGCCGATGGCCCACTGAACATCCCCACGTCTGACCCATGCCTGAGAATCCGCTTCGCGTACTGGTAGTCGATGACGAGCCCGCGGTCCGAGAGGTCCTGGCCGTGCGCATCCAGGGCTGGGGGTACGCCGTCCGTGCCGCCGCCGACATGGCGGAGACCGAGCGGCAGCTCCGAGAGTTCGTGCCGGACGTGGTCATCTCGGACGTGGTCCTCGGGGACACGAGCGGGCTCGACCTCCTCAAGCGCTTGAAGGCGGGCGACCCGCGGCGGCCCGTCATCCTGATCACCGCGCACGGCAGCATCGACGTGGCGGTCGAGGCGATGAAGGGCGGAGCGGAGGACTTCCTGACGAAGCCCCTCGACTACACGAAGCTCCACGCGCTCCTCGCGTCCATGGCGGCGGAGCTGCATCAGCGCGATTGGGTCCGGGCGCTGGAGTCGCGACTCGAGCGCGCGGGGCTCGCCGGCCTGGTGGGCGAGAGCCGCCCCATGCGGCAGGTCTTCGACCTCATCGCGACCCTGGCCGCGAGCGATGCCTCGGCGATCATCTCCGGCGAGAGCGGGACGGGGAAAGAGGT
>VSDC01000552.1:0-1635 GCA_047459275.1 Gemmatimonadota bacterium | reverse complement strand
GCCTCAACACCAGCCAGACCGTCAGCGAAGCGAGGGGAAAACGGAGCGCGTTGAAGCCGAGGGGCGGGAGGTGCGCCAGCGCGGCCTTCACCACCGAGAAGTTGAGCCCCCAGACCAGCACCATGGTCAGGAGCCCGATGTTCGTGCGTACCAACGCCGGCGCGGCCCCGGTTGCGTCGGCGGCCGTGGCTCTAGGGATATCCTGCATGCGGTTCATACGGGCGCGTAAGATTCTGCTCGAAAAGTGCACCCGCAAGGTGGGAGGCCGCGCCGCCCGGCCCTCGGTGCGGACCGCGACCGGCGGAGGCGGGGGCCGTGGTAGCCCGGCGACGTCGCTTTCCACGCTTCGGCCGCCACCGAACCCCACCGGTTGCGCCCCGAGCGCGCCTCGCGCTACCATTCGCCGCGGATCCGACCGCGCGGCGGCGTCGACGGCCGCCGCACACCTGAGCGAAAACGTCATCGACACTCCACAACGGAGATCAAGAGAATGACCAACGGACAGGGACTCCTCGCGGGGAAGCGAGCGCTCGTCTTCGGCGTGGCCAACGACCGTAGCATCGCGTGGGGCATCAGCCAGGCGATGCATCAGCAGGGCGCGAAGCTCGCCTTCACCTACCTGAACGAGGCGCTCGAGCGCCGCGTGCGTCCGCTCGCCGAGAGCGTCGGCTCCGAGATCGTCCTCGAGTGCGATGCGACGAACGAGGCGCAGGTGCGCGAGGTCTTCGCCCGCGTGCGCGAGCAGTGGGGCGGGCTGGACATCCTCGTCCACTCCATCGCCTTCGCGAACCGCGAGGATCTCGAGGGCCGCTTCATCGACACCTCGCGCGAGGGGTTCCTGACCGCGCTCGAGGTCAGCGCCTACACCCTGGTCTCCCTCGCCCGCGAGGCCGCGCCTCTCATGCGCGACTCGGGCGGCGGGAGCATCATCACGCTCTCTTACTACGGCGCGGAGAAGGTCGTCCCCAACTACAACGTGATGGGCGTGGCCAAAGCCGCGCTCGAGGCGATCGTCCGCTACTTGGCGTGGGACCTCGGCCCGGACAACATTCGCGTCAACGCGATCAGCGCGGGGCCGATCAAGACGCTGGCCGCGTCCGGCGTCAAGGGGCTGCGCAGCATGATCGGCGAGGTGGCCGAGCACGCGCCGCTCCGCCGCAACGTGACCCAGGAGGACGTCGGCAACGCCGCGCTCTTCCTCTGCAGCGACCTCGGCTCCGGCGTGACCGGCGAGGTCGTCTACGTCGACGCGGGCTACAACATCATGGGCATGTGGATCTCCCCGACGGCGTGAGCGCGCCATGGCGCGCCGGATGCAGGAGTCGGGCTGCGTATGGACAGCCCGCTCCTGATCCGTCTCGCCATCATCGGTGTGCAGCTCCTCTTCACGACCGGGGATCTCATTGCACGGGCGAACCTGCGCGCCGCCGGATTCACCGTCGGCGCGTTCTGGTCGGTCTGGTTCGTGGTCTACCTGACGACGCGAAGCCTGGCCACCATCGGGCAGCTCTACATCTTCGCGAACGTGGAACTGGGCAAGTCGATGGCGATGTTCGGCGCGGTGGCGATCGTGCTGTCGAACCTCGCCGGGTGGCTCCTCCTCCAGGAGCGCCTCACGGGGCTCGAGTACGGCGG
>VSDC01000551.1:0-1635 GCA_047459275.1 Gemmatimonadota bacterium | reverse complement strand
CGAGCCCGTACGGCCGCACCTCCCGATCCGTCGCCTCGCCCCGGTAGATCCCGTGATACCGGAACCGCACCGTCTTCCGCGCCAGCAGCGCGTCCGACAGCGGCCGCAGTCGCTCCAGCACCGCCTCCGCGTCCGGCCGGTCCACGTACAGCTCCGGCGTCGGCTCCAGCGCCTCGGCGCCCAGGTCGAACGCCAGCTTCCGCACCACCGACCGAGCCTCCCGCACGAACGGGAACGACGGCAGGCACGACGCGAAGTGGAGCGCGTCCGCCGCCGCCTGCACCTCCTCCTCCATCAGCTCGACGTCGCGCAGCGCGTACGGCCGCTCCCCCGCAGGCCTCAGCGGATGCTGCCCCTCGCCCGCCGGCGACGCCTGGTGCACCAGCCGCAGGTAGGGGAGGTAGAAGTCCTGGTGGGTCAGCCGGTACCCCTCGAGCTCCTCCGGCACGTGGCTCAGGCGGTAGCGCACCGTCTCGATCGGGATCCCCAGCGCCCGCAGCTCGTCCTTGTCCCGCTCGAACGTGCGACGCGCCGTCGCCCGCGCCTTCTCATCCTCCGTCCGCCACTTCTCCGCGTACGCCGGGACCGCTTCCATGATCTGCTCGACCGAGACAGGATACCTTCGCCCCACGAGGTAGGCGATCAGGTCGAGCCAGCGCTGGAGCTTCGTGATCGATTCGGACATGGCGAGGGTTCGGGGTGTTGGGTTGGGAGGCGTGTTCGGATGTGCTCAAGATAACCACGAGCCGCGACACGGGCCACGGCAATGGACCCGCGGACCGATGACGCGCCGCCGGGTGTGCGGAGCGCGCGCCGAACGACCGGCCGGCGAACGCCCGCGCGCCCCGGCACCGCATCGGATACACGGACACGCGCCGCGCGACAGCCGAACGTGTTCTACTCCACCATCCAGCGATAATCGGGGTGCACCACGTCCGCCTCTTCGGAATGCCGCTCGAGGTAGGCAGCCGTGAACGGGCAGACTGGCTTGATGGTGACTCCCCGCTCCCGGACATGGGCCAGCGCCTGCCGCACCAGTTCGCTGCCGACGCCCCGTCCCTCCATGCTCTCCGGGACCTCGGTGTGCTCGAAGGTCCAGAACTCGGGCGACGGCTTGACCTTCAGGAACGCCACATCGTCCGAGCCGGGCACGGTGGCCTCGAATCGTTGGGCGTCCGGGACGTAGCGTACGGACACCTCCGGGCGCGCGCGCTCGTCGTCTTTCGCGGATCCACTCACGTCGCCGCCTCCTGGTGGTGTCGAGCAGTTCGGCCCCTCACCGCGTCCGTCTCTTCTCGATGGCCCGGCGCACCGCGCGCTGCGCGCTGGCGAGGGCGCCGTCGATTGCGGTCCAGAGGTCCTCGTGCTGCTTCTCGACCACGACCGTCGGCATCCCCACCATCGTGACCTTGATCCGGCACAGCTTGTCGACGCCGCCGCGGGGGCCGTTCACGTCCTCGAGGCGCACGCTCACGCGCTCGATGTGGGCCACGAACTTCCCCAGCTTGCGGCCCAGCTTGCGACGGATCGTGTCCCGCTCGACGACGCCCAGTACGGGCCCGACGGACCGGATGTAGGCCGGCACCTCGAGCGGCGTCGCACGCGTCGTCTCCACCTTCTGCGCCCGCGGGATCC
>VSDC01000080.1:0-7998 GCA_047459275.1 Gemmatimonadota bacterium | reverse complement strand
GGATCCAGGTCGAGCGGTGGTACGAGGACGTGCGTACCGGCCAGCCGATCGTCAGCGTCGCCGAGGGCGAGCTGGTCCGCGTCCGGCTGCGCGTGACGGTCCCGGCGGAGCGGCACTTCGTCGTCCTCGACGACCCGCTCCCGGCCGGCCTCGAGCCCGTCGACCTCTCGCTCCGCACGCTCAGCCCGTTCGGCGGCGAGGAGGCGTTGACGGGCGAGACGCTGGAGCAGCGCGGGAGCCGGTGGGCGTACGGGTCCTGGGACTCGGGGATGTGGTCGCCGTTCGACCACAAGGAGATGCGGGACGACCGCGTCGTCTACTCCGCGACCGTGCTCTGGCCCGGCACCTACACCGCGACGTATCTCGCCCGGGCGACGACGGCGGGGACGTTCCTATACCCGCCGGCGCACGCGGAGGAGATGTACAACCCCGGCGTGAACGGCCGCTCGGGCGGCGGCGAGTTCACGGTCGTGCGGCGGGACTGATGGCCGGGCGGGGATCGATGGCATTGTCGCGTCGCCCGCTCCTGCGCCGGGCCGCCCTCGCGGTGGGTGCGGTGCGCAGATCCCGCCTCGCGGTCGGCCTCGCCGCCATCGCGGCCACCGGCCTGCTCGCCGTCTTCGCCGCCGCGATCTGGATCTCGCGCCCGCTCCCGCCGGAGATGGCGCGACCGGGCGTGGTGCCGAGCCTCGTCATCCAGGACCGGCACGGGCTCACGCTCCGGACGACGCGCGCGGAGGACGGGAGCCGCGGCGGGTGGGTCCCGTTCGCCGAGGTCGACCCGGAGTTGATCCAGGCATTCGTCGCCGCAGAGGACCGGCGCTTCTTCGAGCACCGCGGCGTGGACCTGCGCGCCGTTGCCCGCGCGCTGCGCGACAACCTCGCCGCCGGGCGAGTCGTCTCGGGCGCGTCGACCCTGTCAATGCAGACCGCGCGGCTGCTCCGCCCGACGTCGCGCTCCTGGCGCGGCAAGCTCGCGCAGGCGCTCTGGGCGCTCCGCCTCGAGGCGCACCTCGACAAGGCGACGATCCTCGAGCAGTACCTGAACCGCGTGCCACTCGGGCAAGGCGCCGTCGGCGTCGAGGCCGCGGCGCGGCTCTACTTCGGCCGGTCGGCCAGGGACCTGAGCCTCGGCCAGGCCGCGCTCCTCGCCGGGCTCGCCCGCGCGCCGTCGCGGGACAACCCGCTCGTCGACCCGGTCCGCGCCCGGGAGCGCCGTGAGCAGGTACTGGAGCGCATGGCCGCGCTCGGCTACGCCCGGCCGGAGGACGTCGCCCGTGCCCGCGAGGAGCCGGTCGGCGCGAGCGCTGCGCCCGCGAACTTCCTCGCGCCGCACTTCACCACGCAGCTCCTGCTCCGGGCCGAAGGCGACGTCGCGCCCACCGGCACCTGGCGCACGACGCTCGACCTGGCGCTCCAGCAGGAGCTGGAGGCGGAGGTCCGGCACACCGTCGCCGTCCTGGAGGAGCGCGGCGCGAGGCACGCGGCCGCGGTCGTCCTCGAGAACCGGACCGGCGCGATCCTGGCCTGGGTCGGCTCGCCCGACTTCTTCGCCGACGTCGACGGCCAGGTCGACATGGTCGTCTCGCGCCGGCAGCCGGGCTCGACGCTCAAGCCGTTCCTCTACGGCCTCGCCTTCGACCGCGGCTACACCGCCGCGACCGTGCTCCCCGACGTGCCGCGCACCTACGAGACGACGACGGGGCCGTACCGCCCGCGCAACTACGACCGCCGCTTCCGCGGCCCGGTCCGCGCCCGCATCGCCCTCGCCAGCTCGCTCAACGTCCCAGCCGTGGAGCTGGCCGAGCGCATCGGCGCCGGCGCGTTCCTCGCCACCCTCCACGCCGCAGGCTTCGAGTCGCTCGACCGGCCGGCGGACCACTACGGCCTCGGCCTCGCGCTCGGGAACGGGGATGTCACGCTGCTGGAACTCGCCAACGCGTACCGCGGGCTCGCGAACGGGGGTGTCTGGCGGCCGGTGCGGTGGCTCGAGGCGGTGGACGATGCGACGATGCCCGGGGACCGCCCGGGGTGGAGCCTCGGCGCAGGACTCGGCGCGGCGCCCGACGCGTCGCCGCCCGCCGTCCGATTCGCGGCCGCCGCTCCGGCGCCGAGCCAGGCGGCGTTCGGCCCCGCGCCCGTCGCCCCCGACGATGGCCGCCGCTTCATGTCAGCCGGTGCCGCGGCGCTCGTCCTCGACATCCTGAGCGACCCGGTCGCCCGGGTCCCCGGCTTCGGCACCGAAACTCCTCTCGACTTCCCGTTCCCCGCGGCCGCCAAGACCGGGACGAGCCGCCACTTCACCGACAACTGGGCCGTCGCGGTGACGGGCGAGTTCACCGTGGCCGTCTGGGTCGGCGACTTCACCGGCCGGCCGATGCGCGGCGTGAGCGGGATCAGCGGCGCCGGACCGCTCCTCTACCGATCCGTGCTGCGCGTCGCGCGGCGCTACCCGCCCGGGTTCCTCCCCACGCCCGAGAGCGTCGGAGCGACGGCGGTGCCCGTCTGCCTCCTCTCCGGGCTGCGCGCCGCGAACGGGTGCCCGTCGACCGTCGAGTGGTTCCTCCCCGGCACCGAGCCCACGCGCGACGACGACTGGTACCGCGACGGCCGCGTCGTCCTGCCGCCGGAGTACTCGGAGTGGCTGGCGATGGGAGACGCGGACGCCGGGGTGGGTGGCGTGGAAGGGTGGGCCGTCGCGGACGACTGGCCCGCGGCCGGCGCATCCGGCGCCCGGGACGACGTCGGCTTCGACACCTACGCCGGCCGGGCGGGGGCAGACGGGGCCGCCGGAACCGCCGGCGCCGGAACAATCGCCGCTGAGAAAGCCGTCGCCTCCGAGCCCGGCGTCCCGAGCACGGCCGCGCGTCGCATCCTCTCCCCCGCCGACGGCGACGTCTACGAGGTCCCGGTCGGCACGGACCCGCGCTACGCCACGGTCCCGCTCCTCGCCGCCGGCGACGATGCGGATCCCGTGCGCTGGTTCGTCAACGGCGCGCCTCATGCCGGAGCGCGCTGGCGCCTCGTCCCCGGGGTCCATATCATCCGCGCCGAATGGGCGTCCGGCGCCCGGGACTCGGTGCGGATCGTGGTGCGGTAGAGCCTCGGTCCGAGGTCAGGCATTCACGCCGGGGACCCGTCCGCCGGGATCGCCGGATGCGGCTCCCGGCAATCCGGCGCCCCTGAGAAACGACGGTCGGCACACAGAACCACGAGAACACAGAACGACCATGCGCGCATTCGCTGTTCTCGCCCTGACAGGGCTCGCTTTCGCCCCGGCGCTCGCAGCGCAGGAGCACCGGCACTCGGCCCAGGGCCACGACCACGCGGCGCACGCCGCCGGACAGACGCCTGCGGCGCCCGCGCAGCTCACCGAGGCCGGCAACGGCGCCTTCGCCGCGATCCAGGAGGTCGTGCGCCTCCTCGAGAGCCGGCCGGACACCGACTGGTCGAAGGTGGACCTCGAGGCGCTGCGCAGGCACCTCGTGGACATGGCGAACATGACGCTGAAGGCGGAGGTCCTCTCGCGGGAGGCGATCCCCGGCGGCGCGCGAATCACGGTCCGCGGCGTCGATCCGGAAGCGCACGCATCGATCGGCCGTGCCCTCCAGGCTCACGCGAGGATGATCGAGGTCGAGCGGGGGTGGACGATGATCGTCGAGACCGGCGACGACGCGCACCGCTTCACCGTCACCTCGCCGCGCGCGGAGGACGCGCCGAAGATCCGCGGGCTCGGCTACATCGGGATCCTCGCCCTCGGCGATCACCACACGCCGCACCACCTCATGATGGCGACGGGCGTCGAGCCGCACGCGCACTGACGGACGACGTCGCACGCGACCGGGCGACGCCGCCCACACCCTTCCGGCGCGGCGTCGCCTGACGCGGCGCGGCGTCGCCCAACTCCGCATCTCGGCGGCCCCTCGCTGGTCCTCGACTTGCTGACTCCTGCATGAGCGCCCGCGCGGTTGCGCGGGCGCTTCGTCGTGGACCCGCGAGAGAGCGGCCGATCGTGAACGCGGAGAGAGCGCCCGCCCCGCTCGAAGACGAGCCGCAGGAGGTGAGGTTCCGTGCCGCCCCGCAGGACGAGCCGCCCCCCACCCGCATCGACATCCCCTGGTCCGTCTTCGTCAAGGGGATCGTCGCATTTCTCGTCATGCAGGGGCTCCTCCGCTTCTTCCAGCAGGTCACGGCGGTCGTCGTCATCCTGGCGCTCGCGCTCTTCCTGACCGCGGCGCTCAGCCCGCTCGCGGCGTGGATCGAGCGCCGGGGAGTCAAGCGCGGGCTCGCTTCGCTCCTCGCCGTCGGCGCCGCGATCCTCGTGATCCTCGCGCTCGCTGGCCTCGTCGTCCCGCCGCTCGTCATCGAGGTGATCGAGTTCGTCAACGACCTGCCGCTCCACCTCGAGCGGCTCCAGCGCCTCTCTACGTCCAACCCCGAGCTGTTCCGGGCGCTCGAGCAGATCGCCCAGCGCGTGCGCCAGGATCCGAGGGCGTTCTTCGCCGGATTCCTGCGCGCCGGCGCCAGTGCGGCCGGCCTCATCTTCAGCGGCGTGCTCATCCTCACGCTCGCCCTCTACTTCCTGTTGGACCAGGAACAGATCCGCAAGGCGCTCCTCGACCACCTGCCGCGCCGCCACCGGGACCGCGTCGACCTGACCATCACCGAGGTCGCCCGCGTGATCCGGAGCTACTTCGTCGGCCAGGCGATCGTCTCCTCGATCTTCGCCATCCTGACCTTCTTGCTCCTCACGATCCTCGGCGTGCCCTACGCGACGGTGCTCGCGGGACTCGCCTTTGCCCTCGACGCGATCCCCAACATCGGCGCCACCCTCGCGGTCATCGTCCCCGCGCTCGTCGCCTTCGCCTCCGAAGGGATCGTCGATGCGCTCATCGTGGTCGGCGTCGTGATGGTCTACCAGCAGATCGAGAACAACCTCATCGCACCCCGGATCCTCGGCGATAAGCTCGAGATCCCGCCGGTCCTGACGCTCATCGCGATCCTGGTCGGCGGCGCGGTGCTCGGCGTGATCGGCGTCATCATCGCGATCCCCCTAGCCGGTGTGCTCCCCGTCATCGACCGGATCTGGTGGCGACGTGACGGCGAGGCGAAGGGCGAGCACCGGAAGGGACGGGAGGTACGAGGCTGACCTGCCAGAGTCGAGGTTGTGCGGGTAGCCGCTCTCGGTCATCTCTGGCATCGACGGCCGTGAGCGTCCCATAATACGAGCATCCTGTCTTCCGACCGTCACCAGCGTGAACTGGGAGCGGCGCCATGGGCATCATCCTCTACTCGATCCCATTTTTCTTCCTCCTCCTCGGCCTCGAACTCGCCTACAGCGCCTGGTCTGGGCGGAAACTGCTGCGGCTGAACGACTCGATCGCCAACCTGAGCTGCGGCACGTTGAGCCAGATCTCGGCCGTCTTCAGCAAACTGCTCACGGTGGGGATCTACATCTGGGTGGAACGGCACCTCGCGGTTCAGAACTGGCTCAGTTGGGTTCCGGCGTGGCCGGCGGGGACGCCGTTCATCGACGCCGAGACGTTCCCGGGCTTTGCGGTCCGGCTCCCCGAACTGGCGAGCTGGACCGCCGTCTTCCTCCTCGTCGACCTCGCCTACTACTGGAGCCACCGCCTCTCACACCAGATCAACCTCCTCTGGGCGGGTCATGTGGTGCACCACTCGAGCGAGGAGTACAACTTGGCCGTTGCGTTACGGCAGAGCTCGCTGCACGGGCTCTTCACCTGGATCTTCTACGTGCCGCTCGCGCTCCTCGGCATCCCGTGGACGATGTACGTCGCCTGCTATGCGCTGAACCTGGTCTACCAGTTCTGGATCCACACGCGCGCAGTCGGGAAGTTGGGGCGCCTGGCGGAGTGGGTGCTGAACACGCCATCGCACCACAGGGTCCACCACGGCGTGAATCCGAAGTACCTGGACAAGAACCATGGCGGGGTCCTCATCATCTGGGACCGCATCTTCGGCACGTTCCAGGCGGAGGAGGAGGAACCGGTCTACGGGATCACGAAGCCGCTCCGGAGCTGGAATCCGCTGTGGGCAAACGTGCACGTCTTCTGGGATATCGCCCGTGACGTGTGGCGTGCCAGGAGCTGGCGCGACCGGTGGATGTACGTCTTCGGGCCGCCGGGGTGGCGTCCGGAATCGGAGGGTGGTCGCGTCGTGCCGCAGGAGGTCGACCGCGAGTCCGTCGAAGTGTACGACCCCGAGGTTCCGCCCTCGCTCGCGGGGTACGGCTTCGCGCAGTTCCTCGTTGCCGTCGGCGCGACGCTGGTGCTGCTCCACAACGCGGCCGAGCTTCCGCTCCACCATACCGCGGCCGCTGGGTTCTGGATCGCGATCTCGTTGGCCGGGGTGGGCGGCGTCTTCGAGGCCGCGCGCTGGGCCGTGCCGATCGAGACCTCGCGCCTGGTCGTGCTCGCCGGCGCCTGCGCCGCGCTCTGGTGGAGGGGCGACCTCGCGCCCGCGCTCGCAGCAGCAGGGATCGCCTTCTGCGTGCTCTCGCTCGCCTGGTTCGTCCCGCGCCGGGGGTATCTGACCGAAACCGAATTGGCGCCGATCATGTAGCGTCATGACCGGCGCCTCGTCGGCGAAACGAACCGAGCTACATCCCGGCCGGCTGCACGAAGTAGCCGATCACCTTCCAGGTCCCGTCCTCGAAGGTCAGCGAGATGATCTCCCGGGCGGACTGCAGATTGGCGAACGCGCTCTCGTACGTCAGGACGACGTACTCACCCGCGGGTGCGTTGGGTACGTCGGTCGCGTACTGCGCGTTCGCGAGCTTCCGGCCCTGGAACGTGCCGAGCTGGGTCCGCAGGGTCGTCGCCTGCTGCACCCACGCGTTCTCCGGGACCGCGGCCTGGAAATGCTTGCTCGCCTGTTCCCAGGTTTCCTTGCCTTTCCCTTCGCCGAACAACGAGAGCCAGGCCTCGCCGGCGGTCTGGGCGGCCTGCACGGCGGCGGCCGTGTCGGCGGTCGGCTGGGTCTGCTGGGCGAAGGCGGTTCCTGCCGTCCCGGCCAGGGTGATCGTTGCGAATGCGACGGCCACGACGAACCGGTTCATGGTCCCTCCCGGTCTGCGGTGAATTTCGGTTCGGCGTTCCCTGCGATTTTCGACCCCACCGGCCGCCCGGCAGGGGTGCGGGGCGCTGCGCAACGATAACGGCGGCAGGGGATCGACACAACCGCTTCTTGCCCGGTGTCCGTCGCGAGGGGACGCGAACGTTCTCGGCACAGCGGGGTTTCTACCAGGGAGCGATCGGTGGCGCGGTATGGTGATGCACCGCGGAGCGATCGGCGGCAGGGCGACCCGGTGCGCCGCCCGGCGACCCGATGAGCGGGGGGGTGCGCGGTGGTCGGTGGTACCGCGCGCCGGCGGGCAGCCAGGGTAGGCAGCCAGCGTAAGCAGCCAGGGCAGGCAGCCAGGGTAGGTTTGCCGCGCCGGGCCGATCCGGTTTCGCAGCGACCAGGTCAGGGCATGACGAACGGCGACGCACGGGCCCAGCGGCGCATCCTGGGCCTCCTCTTCCTCGGCGTCCTCATGGGCGCGCTCGACATCGCGATCATCGGGCCGGCGCTCCCGGCCCTGCGGGAGGCGTTCGGCATCGACGAGCGCGCGGCGGCGTGGACGCTGACCGTGTTCGTCCTCTTCAACCTGATCGGCACGCCGATCATGGCGAAGCTCTCGGACGCGCGCGGCCGGCGGTCGGTCTACGCCCTCGCCGTCTCGATCTTCGCCGCCGGCTCGCTCCTCGTCGCGCTGTCGCGCACCTTCCCGATGCTGATCGCCGGCCGGGTCGTCCAGGGGCTCGGCGCCGGCGGGATCTTCCCCGTCGCCACCGCCGTCATCGGCGACGTCTTCCCGGTCGAGAGGCGCGGTCGCGCGCTGGGGCTGATCGGCGCCGTCTTCGGCCTGGCGTTCCTCCTCGGCCCAATCATCGGCGGCGTGCTGCTCATCTTCGGCTGGCCGTTCCTCTTCCT
>VSDC01000550.1:0-1637 GCA_047459275.1 Gemmatimonadota bacterium | reverse complement strand
CCGTAGCTCCCGCCCGTCACGCCCATCCGCGTCGAGTCGACGTCGGGTCGGGCCGCGGCGATGTCGACCGCCTTCATGAGGTCCAGGTAGTCGTCGCCGCCCCACTCGCCCCGCGTCGAGTACGTGAAGTCCGCGCCGTAGCCGCTCGAGCCCCGCGGGTTCGTGAAGAGCACCCACATCCCCGCGCCCGCGATGTTGTGGAATTCGTCGAACCAGTTCTCGCCGTAGCGCGAGTGCGGGCCTCCGTGGATGTAGAGGACCAGCGGGTACTTCTTCCCGGGCTCGTACCCGTACGGGTACATGAGCCACGCCTCGATCTCGCGCCCGCCAACCGACTGGTACGTGAAGCGCTCGGCCGTCGGGAACTCGATCTCCGCCACCAGAGCGTCGTTGAAGCCCGTCAGGCGACGCTCGTTCCGCCCGTCCGTCGTCGCGATGAACAGCTCCGTCGGCCGGTCGATCGACGACGCCACGAACGCGACGTGACGGTAGTTCTTGTCGTAGCTGACCCCGAAGAAGCGACGACGACCCGAGACCACCTCCCGCGGCTCACCGCCATTCGCCGAGACGCGCAGCACCGCGTCGCGCCCGCCGATCGCAGCCGTGAAGATGATCTCGTTGTTCGACATCCACTCGAAGTCGCTCACCTCGTACGGCCAGTTCCGGAGCACCTTGATGGGCTGTCCGCCGCGGACGTCGATCACGTAGAGCTCGTTCTGTCCCGTCCGCACCCCGCCATTCGAGATGAACGCCAGCCGCCGGCCATCCGGGGACCACGCCAGGTTCCGCTCGCTCCCCATCAGCTCCGCGACTTTCCGCGGCTCGCCGCCGGTGATCGAGATCACGTAGATGTCGACGTCGTTCCGAGGCGCATCGTGGATCGCCGGGTCGTACGGCAGCAGCGCCAGCGAATCGAGCTCGGCCTGAACCACCGAGTCCGGCCGGAGCCGGGCGTCGGCGAGGAACGCGACCCATCTACCGTCGGGCGAGACGACCGCGCCCCGGTGCGAGTACGGCGTGTTCGTGATCATCTTCTTCGCCGTGTCGCCGAAGGCCTGCATCCAGAGCTGCGTCGGCCGCCACTTCCTCGGCTCCGCGGGGTTCGGGACGAAACCGGGCCCGTTGCGCTTGTAGCCCAGCTCCACGACGTGCCGGCCGTCGAAGCGGGCCGGATCCAGCGGCTTCGTGATCGCCCCGTGCGGCGGCCGCGCCATCGGCTGCATCTTCGCATACGGGTCCGACCGCCTCTCGCCCTCACCCTCGCCCTCGCCTCGGGCGCGCTCTTCCTCCGCCGGCGCCGTCCAGACCGCGAACCGGCCGTCGCGCGGCGTCGAGCCCGTCGGATACCCCTCCACCTGCATCGCCTCGCCCGCGGGCCGGTCCATCCTGAGCGCCCACGTCGACCCTTCGCCGCCCGGGCGCCGGGATGTGAAGAACAGGTACTTCCCATCCGGGGACCAGCGCGGGTTCGAGCTCTCCGTCCCCGGCGCCGTCACGCGATACGGCTCGCCGCCGTCCACCGGCGCGATCCACACCTCGCTGTGACGCCGGTTCTCCTTCTCCACCACCGTCGTCACGGTGAAGGCGATCATCTTCCCATCCGGGGAGAACGCGGGCGACGACAGCGTGGTGACACG
>VSDC01000079.1:0-8016 GCA_047459275.1 Gemmatimonadota bacterium | reverse complement strand
TCCCGCCTTCAGGATCATGAGTACCTCCCGTCGTACTGCGACACGCCTGCGTCGGCCTCGAGTGGCAACGGCCGGACCAAATCATAAAACGTTGATAATACGCCATTTATCTCCATTCTCGCGTGTCGGCGTTGTCCTCTCGGGTAGACAGATGTTTTTCGGCGGGAGGGACAAATCGCGGCGGATTTCCCAATGCGGACAACACGTTGCAAGCGCGAGTCGGTACCGCTAAGCTGCTCCGGGCGGAACGGACGCGACCCCAATGGACCCGTCAGAGGCGAGCCGATCCCGCGCGCACGCGGTCCGGGCTCACCCGGATTCGGCGCGCCGACCCGGGCGCGCGCCGGCCCGGGCGGACCCACGCGGCCGGAGCTGGCCAAGAAAGCCGGCCGTGGCGCCCGGCAACACCTCTCTCGATTCGCCGGAATCCGGAGGACGAAATTGAACCAGCCGACCACCGAACGAATCCCCGAACGGCGCGAGGGCGTCGCCCCGTCGACGCCGTCCTCGGGAGACGAAACCACCTCGCCGAACGCCGCCACACGCCGGCTCATCGACCTGAGCCACACGATCGAGGCGGGGATGATCACGTACAAAGGGCTCCCTGCGCCCATGATCTGCGACTACCTGAGCCGGGAGGCGTCGCGAGGGCTGTACGCCGAGGGGACCGAGTTCCACATCGGTCGCATCGAGATGGTGGCGAACACCGGGACGTACATCGACGCCCCGTTCCACCGGTTCGCCGACGGGGCGGACATGTCGGAGCTGGAGCTGGCGTCGCTGGCGGACTTGCCGGGCGTGGTCGTCCGGGTGGCCGGGTGGGAGCGGCCGGGTGGGCGCGACGCCCGGGCCATCGGCCCCGACGTATTCGAGCCGTACGACGTCCGCGGCCGCGCCGTCCTGGTCCACACCGGCTGGGCCGCGCACTGGCGCACGGACCGCTACTTCGAGGGGCACCCGTACCTGACCGAGGGCGCCGCAGTCTTCCTGCGCGATCACGGGGCCGTGCTGGTCGGGATCGACTCCTACAACATCGACGACACCGCGGACCCGCGCCGCCCCGTGCACACGATCCTCCTCGGTGCCGGGATCCCGATCGTGGAGCACATGCGAGGCCTCGAGCAGCTCCCGGTCACGGGGTTCCGGTTCTCGGCCGTCCCGGTGAAGGTGAAGGGGTTGGGGAGTTTCCCGGTGCGGGCGTACGCGCGGTTGGAAGCGGACCAACAATTCCTGCGGACAGAGCGCCAGGCGGACCGCGGGAGGTGGTGGTCGAAATCGACCAACAATTCCCGCAGACAGAGCGCTACGCGACCCGTCGTCGCGAATACGACGCGGGCGACCGAACGCTCCGACGCTCTACTCCCCTGCGGCCACCCGCTCCGCGCCCTCCGTCGCGGCTGCCGGCCGGGGACGCACGAGGCGCGCGACCGTCGACCGTAGCGCGCCGAAGACCAGCGCGGCGGCGCCGCCGCCGACGAAGCTGGAGGCGCCATCCGGCAAGCCCAACTGCGCCGACAGCAGCGAGGAGGCGATGTTCTCCACCCCGGCGAAGACGAAGGTCAGCAGCACGCCGAACGCGGTGTAGACCGCGCTGCGTCGCACGATCAGGGACGACTCCAGCGCGCCGTCGTAGAAGATGCCGACGGCCAGGCAGATCACCATGGTCAGGTTCCCAACGCCCAGGATCACGCCGGGGATCGCCTTCGCGACGGCGTGCTCGAGGCCGACCATGTCGAAGGCGACCTGGAGCGCCATGTTCGCGAAGAGGCCCACGGCGCCGACCACGCACCCGTCGACGATCCAGCGGATGCGCCGCCGGTCGTCGGCGTCGGCCAGGCGGTAGCCGAATCTCAGGTTCAAGGCGGAGATCAGGATCGCCGCCGGCACGCCCACCAGGAAGAAGAGGACGAAGAAGGCGATGAGGAGCCCCAGCGTCCACCCGCCGATCCACGCAACGACCGGCGACGAGCCGTCGACGTCGAGGCCCTCGGCCCCGGCGATGCGCCCGATCGCGTACACGAGCAGCGGCAGCGACCCCAAGACGACCGCCACCGGCCAGACCAGCCGCCGCCGCAGCAACAGCCGACGGAGCCAGAACACGGGGCGCGCGCCCAGGCGGGCCACGCGCGCGGCGACCGCGCGCACCCCCTTCCCCGCGTCGCCCCGATCCGTCGGCGACAACGGCGCCGCAAGCTCCTCCGGCCCGAGCGGCCGCGGGAAGACGGCGGAGAAGCTCACGAACGCGGCGGGCGCGAGCCACAGGGCGAGGTGGATGATGAGCCCGTCGACCTCGATCAGCGGCCGGACCCAGGCCGGCGCGTCCGGCCCGCCGCGACCCAGGACGACGGCAAGGTAGACGGAGGCCCAGAAGAGGGCGAGGCTCCCCAGGAACCAGGTCAGCGCCCGCGCCGCCGGCCGATGCGCCGCGCGCCAGATCACCGCAAACCCGATCCCGCACGCCGTGAACGCGGTCGCCTGGGCGAGCACCATCTCGATCAGCGTCCGGGTCGACCGGGGTGCGGCGTACGGCGCGCCGAGGCTCGCGAGCTGCAGGACGAGCATCGCCGCGGCCACGAGCAGCAGCGCCCCGGCGCCCACCCGGAACGCCACGACGCCCCGAACCACCGGATCGCTCATGGGGAACCTCCTTTCGTGGTCGAATACGCGGGCCGATGAGCCTTACCGCGACGCTGGTTCCCCTCCCTCGCGGGCCGACGGCCGTTGCAGCGACGCCGGTCCCCGCCGCGCCCGCCGACACTCACCGCGACGCCAGTCGTCGCCGGTTCACGCCGTCGGGTTGTTCACATGGGCGTGGACGCCAGCCTCCATGTCGGCGCCGCCCTCCCCCTCACCCCTCCAGCATCGGGATACGGATCCCGTGCTTGCGCGCGGTCTCGATCGCCAGCTCGTACCCCGCGTCCGCGTGGCGAGCCACGCCGATCCCGGGGTCGTTCGTGAGCACCCGTTCGATCCGCTCGCGCATCTCGGGCGTGCCGTCCGCCACCAGGACCTGTCCGGCGTGGAGCGAGTTCCCGATCCCCACACCGCCGCCGTGGTGGAAGCTGACCCAGCTCGCGCCTGAGGCGGTGTTCAGGAGCGCGTTCAGGATCGGCCAGTCGGCGACGGCGTCGCTTCCGTCCTTCATCCCCTCCGTCTCGCGGAACGGTGAGGCGACCGAGCCGGTGTCGAGGTGGTCGCGACCGATCACGATCGGCGCCTTCAACTCCCCGCGCGCGACGAGGTCGTTCAACGCGACGCCGAAGCGCGCCCGCTCGCCCTGGCCCAGCCAGCAGATCCGCGCGGGAAGGCCCTGGAACTGGACCTTCTCCCGCGCCATCGTGATCCAGCGTCGCAGGTGCTGGTCCTCCGGGAACAGCTCGAGGACGAGATCGTCCGTGCGATAGATGTCCTGCGGGTCGCCCGACAGCGCCACCCACCGGAACGGACCCTTCCCCTCGCAGAAGAGCGGCCGGATGTACGCCGGGACGAAGCCCGGGTACGCGAAGGCGTCGGCGAACCCGGCGTCCTTCGCCTGGCCGCGGAGGTTGTTCCCGTAGTCGAAGGTGACCGCGCCGCGTCGCATGAGCTCCACCATCGCCTCGCAGTGGATGCGCATCGACTCCATGGCGCGGCGGACATACTCGTCCGGGTCCCGCCTCCGCAGCTCGGCAGCGGCCTCGAGCGACAGCCCCGCAGGGACGTATCCGTTCAGCGCGTCGTGAGCCGACGTCTGGTCCGTCAGCACGTCCGGCGTCACCCCGCGCCGCACCAGCTCCGGAAGCACCTCGGCGCAGTTCCCGACCAGCCCCACCGACAACGCCTCGCCACCGTCCCGGGCGCCGAGGACCCACTCGAGCGCGGTGTCCAGGTCGTCCGTCATGCGGTCGCAGTAGCGGGTCTGCACGCGACGCTCGATCCGCTTCGGATCGATCTCGACGACCAGGATCGCTCCCTCGTTCATCGTGGCCGCGAGCGGCTGCGCGCCGCCCATCCCGCCCATCCCGCCGGTCAGCACCCAGCGCCCCTTCAGCGTCCCGCCGAAGTGCTGCCGGGCGACCGCGCCGAACGTCTCGTACGTCCCTTGCAGGATCCCCTGCGTGCCGATGTAGATCCACGAGCCGGCCGTCATCTGGCCGTACATCATGAGGCCCTGGCGCTCCAGCTCGCGGAAGTGCTCCCACGTCGCCCAGCGGCCGACCAGGTTCGAGTTCGCGATGAGCACCCGCGGCGCCCAGGGGTGGGTCTTGAAGACGCCGACGGGCTTCCCCGACTGCACGAGGAGCGTCTCGTCGTTCTCCAGCTCGCGGAGCGTGCGCACGATGGCGTCGAACGCCTCCCAGTTCCGGGCGGCCTTCCCCGCCCCGCCGTACACGACCAGCTCTTCCGGCCGCTCCGCGACCTCGGGGTCCAGGTTGTTCATCAGCATCCGGAGCGCCGCTTCCTGCGTCCACCCTTTGCAGGTTAGCTCCGAGCCACGCGGCGCCCGGATCACTCGGGACATCTGGGACATTGCCATTCGATCTCCTTCGGCCGGGGTCCGGCAGGTGACGATGGGGGATGAGAGCGCGATTCTCAAGGGTCTCGCGCCTGACCGCCTGCCAAACCGATGCCCCCTGCCATTCTGACACACATTCCGTTATATTCCAATCGCCGTTGTAATAACGTCAAGACGTGTAACCGCAACGGGTTAGGCGGAAATTTCCATCGATGGTCCGCATGGTGCTCTTGCGGAGCATCGTCTCGCGGCGGCCTGCCGGGCCGTCGGTCTCCGACCGAGAGGAGAAGTTGTATGGCTGAGCGACTGATGCTCCCCGTGCTCCCCCTGCGGGAGACGGTGGTCTTCCCGGGCACGACGATTCCGATCAGTGCCGGGCGGCCGGGCACGGTGGAGGCGATCCAGGCGGCGCTGGAAACCAAGGATCGGCTGATGTTCGCGGTCTGCCAGCGCGAGAACGTAGATGAGGCCGAGCCCGAGGTCCTCTACGGCACGGGCGTGGTCGTGAGGATCGTCCAGGTGCAGCGCGCACGTGGCGGCCTCCAGCTCGTCATCCAGGGTGAGCACCGGGCGATGGCGCTGTCGTACGCGCGCAGCGGCACGGCGATGCTCATGGCGACGGTGCGACCGCTGGACGAGCTGACGCCCGTGGATCCGAAGGACCCTGCGTTCATGGCGCTGGACCGCGCGTTGCGTGAGCGTGCGGTCGAGCTGGGGCGTCGTCGCGGCGTCCCGGCGGAAGCGCTGGAGCAGTTCGTCGAGGGCGTCGAGTCTCCGGGCGCGTTCGCGGACATCGTCGCCTTCTACCTGGAAATGACGGCTGCCGAGAAGCAGGAGCTGCTCGAGCTGCTCGATGTGGAAGAGCGGATGCGGCGCGTCCTGGTCGCCGTCGAGCGGGACCTGCTTCGGATGGAGGCCCAGCAGGAGATCCAGCAGAAGGTGCAGGAGGAGCTGGGCGAGAAGCAGCGCGAGATGGTGCTGCGCGAGCAGCTCAAGGCGATCCAGCGGGAGCTGGGCGAGGACGACGAGGCGGACGAGGTCGAGGAGTTGAAGGAGCGGATCGCCGCGCTGGAGCTCCCGGAGGAGGCTCGCAAGGAGATCGAGCGGGAGCTGCATCGCCTGGAGCGGACGCATCCCCAGTCGGCGGAGTACCAGGTCATTCGCACGTACCTCGAGTGGGTGACCGAGCTCCCCTGGAACGTGCGGACCGAGGATCGCATCGACCTCTCGCGAGCGCAGGAGGTGCTCGAGGAGGACCATTACGGCCTCGAGGACGTGAAGGACCGGGTCCTCGAATTCCTCGCGGTGCGCAAGCTCCAGATGGAGCGTGCGGCGGCGGAGGCCGCGGCGGCGGGGGCGGCCGAGGGCGCGACGACTGCGGCCGCCGAGGGTGCGGCGATGGAGCCGGAGTCCGAGTCCCAGGCTGCGCACGCCGGCGCGGCTTCGGAGGCCGGTACCGAGCCCGCCGCCGAGTCGGCCGCGGCTCCGGAGTCGGGTGCGGAGGTGCAGGCAGGCGGCGAGTCGCAGGCGACCGCCGAGGCCGACGCCGATGCAGAGACCGATGCCGAGACGGTCCGTGCCAAGGCCCGGGCGGTCGGTCGCGGTCCGATCCTGCTCTTCCTCGGGCCTCCGGGCGTGGGGAAGACGTCGATCGCCAAGTCGATCGCGCGGGCGCTGGGCCGCAAGTACGTGCGCGTCGCCCTGGGCGGCGCCCGTGACGAGGCGGATATCCGCGGGCATCGTCGCACATACGTCGGCGCAATGCCGGGCCGGATCATCCAGGGCCTACGGCAGGCGGGGACGAAGAACCCGGTCTTCCTCCTGGACGAGGTGGACAAGCTCGGCGTGAGCCTGCAGGGCGACCCGGCCGCCGCGCTCCTCGAGGTGCTGGACCCGGCGCAGAACCATGCGTTCGTGGACCACTACCTCGGCGTGCCGTTCGACCTCTCGGAGGTCCTCTTCATCGCGACGGCGAACTGGCGCGACCAGATCCCGGCGCCGCTGCTCGACCGTATGGAAGTCGTCGACTTCAGCGGCTACACGGAGCAGGAGAAGCTGGAGATCGCCAAGCGCTACCTGCTGCCGCGCCAACGCGAGGAGAACGGGCTCCGCGCGGAGGAGCTTGAGGTCGAGGATCGCGCGATCCAGCGGATCATCAGCGGGTACACGCGCGAGGCCGGCGTGCGTCAGCTCGAGCGCGAGCTCGGGAAGGTCGCGCGCAAGGCGGCGCGGCGGATCGCGGGCGGCGAGGCCGAGCGTGTCGTCGTCGGTGAGGACGACATTCAGGAGTTCCTCGGGCGGCCGCGGGTACACCCGGAGCGCGCGGCGGCGACCGATGCCGTCGGGGTGGCGACCGGCATGTACTACACGCCCATGGGCGGCGACATCATGTTCATCGAGGCGAGCGCGTCCAAGGGGAAGGACAACCTGATCCTGACGGGGCAGCTCGGTGACGTGATGAAGGAGTCGGCGCGTGCTGCGCTCACGTACGCCAAGACGCACCACGACCGCCTTGGGATCCCCGAGGAGAACCTGAAGGACGTGGAGATCCACATCCACGTCCCCGCGGGCGCGATCCCGAAGGATGGTCCGTCGGCTGGCATCGCGATGGCGACGGCCCTGGTCTCGACCCTTTCGGGTCGACCGGTCCGCGCCGACGTCGCCATGACGGGCGAGGTCACGCTGACCGGCCGGGTGCTGCCGATCGGCGGCGTCAAGGAAAAGGTGCTCGGCGCGCACCGGGCGGGGATCCGCGAGATCATCCTCCCGCGCGACAACGAGGCCGACCTGGACGACCTCCCCGCGGAGGTCCGCCAGGAGCTGACTTTCCACCTGGTTGGCGACCTGGGCGAGGTGCTGGCGATCGCGCTTCGAGGCGCGAGCCTGCACGAGGGCACGCTGATCTTCCCGGAAGGCGGCGTGCCCGCCCCGGCGGGGCGGTATACCGGGGAGCCGATGCTGAACCGGCCGGTGTGAGGACCGCGCCGGGAAGCCAATGGGCTCGGCACCGATCGGCGCGACCGGGTTTCCGCCGTCCCGAGCGGATCCGGCACGGCCCGGTTGGTGTGCCTCGACCGGGTCGCGTCACGCGACGGCCCCGTGGGCGAAGTCCC
Source organism: Gemmatimonadota bacterium (assembly GCA_047459275.1). Classification (GTDB taxonomy): domain Bacteria; phylum Gemmatimonadota; class Gemmatimonadetes; order Longimicrobiales; family RSA9; genus CALBZE01. The sequence goes on along the minus strand of VSDC01000079.1, from coordinate 408 downwards.
ACGGGGCGGTCGCGCATCTGTGTGGCGGGGCGGTGCTTCGAGCATGCCGGGGTTCGGCGCCGGGCTTCCCGTTCCCGCTGTTGTGCGCGAGGGACATCACGCGCGACGTCGCACGGACGTCGTCCTGTCGCACGGACCCATTCCGTCGCACGGACCTCGTCCGCTAGAACTCCCGGTCGTCCTCGGTTTACAATTCGCAAACATCTGTTGGAGATTCGGTTGGACGTCGACCCCGGGGCCGCGGTCGCGGGCCGCGGCCCCGGGTGCGTTATACATCCTCTGGGTCGAACCCATGGAACGGTTCCGAATCCGAGAAGGAAACGTGTCGGGCGAGGCGATCGGGGTCGCCGGGCGGCCGCCTGCGGTCGCGGGTGAATCCACGAGCACTCCGGGGCACAACGCTGGAGA
>VSDC01000549.1:0-1641 GCA_047459275.1 Gemmatimonadota bacterium | reverse complement strand
CGAGTGGAAGAAAGCGCGCTCCGGTGATCGGAGCGCGCCACGGTTCGCGGATTGATCGTGGGAAGGCGCCCTACGCGGGCGCCTTTTCTTTCTATCCCTACACCCCAAGCTCGGCCAGGAGCGCCGCGGCGGCGTGGGTGCCCTTCTCGAAGTTCTCCAGGCTCATCCACTCGTTCGGCGCGTGGGCGTTCTCGCCCGGCAGCCCGAACCCCATGAGGAGCACCGGCGCCCTCAGAATCCGCTCGAACGCCGGCACGATCGGGATCGAGCCCCCCTCGCCCGCGTACACGGGGGCGCGGCCGAATGCCCGCTCGAGCGCCCGCGCAGCCGCCTCGTAGACCCGCCCCTCCAGACGCGCCTTCCACGGCTCCGCGCCATGCAGCGCGCGGACCGTCACGTTCACGCCCCTGGGCGCGACCTTCCGTACGTGCGCCTCGAACAGCTCCTGAATCCGCTTCGGATCCTGGTCCGGGACCAGCCGGCAACTCACCTTGGCCATCGCCCGCGCCGGGAGCACAGTCTTCGCCCCCTCGCCCGTGTAGCCCGAGAGGAGGCCGTTCACGTCGAGCGTCGGCCGGACCCACAACCTCTCGAGCGTGCCGTACCCCGTCTCGCCGCCGAGCGCCGGCGCGCCGACCTCGGCGCGGAACGCGTCGTCGTCGAACGGGAGCGAGCGGATCCGGTCCGCGAACTCCGGCGCCGCGGCGACGTCGTCGTAAAACCCCTCGATCGCGACGCGGCCGTTCTCGTCGTGGAAGCTCGCGATGATCTTCGCCAGGGCGTTGGCCGGGTTGACGACCGCGCCGCCGTAGCTCCCCGAGTGCAGGTCCTGCGACGGACCCTCGACGTGGATCTCGAAGTATGCCAGCCCCCGGAGCGAGGCGCCGATCGTCGGCATCCCGGGCGCGAACATGGTCGAGTCCGAGATCACGACCGCTGACGCGGCCAGGCGATCCGCGTTCCGCTCGACGAACGGCAGCAGGTTCTCGCTGCCGACCTCCTCCTCGCCTTCCGCGAGGATGATGAGATTGACCGGCAGGCGGCCGTTCGTCTTCAGGTGCGCCTCTGCGGCCTTGACGTGGAGAAAGAGCTGTCCTTTGTCGTCCACGGAGCCACGGGCATAGATGCGGCCGTCGCGGATGGTCGGCTCGAAGGGCGAGGAGGTCCAGAGATCGAGCGGCTCGACCGGCTGGACGTCGTAGTGGCCGTAGACGAGCACCGTCGGCGCGTCGTCGCCCGCGCCGCGCCACTCGCCGACCACGATCGGGTGGCCGGGCGTCTCCTCGATCGTCGCCTCGAGCCCGACGGCGCGCATCTTCTCGTACAGCCACTCGGCCGCCGCACGCATGTCCTCGCGGTGCTCGCTGCGCGCGCTCACGCTCGGGATGCGCAGGAACTCGAAGAGCTCCTCTCGGAAGCGAGGCAGGTTCTGGTCGATGTAATCGTGCACGTCCGCCATCGGTGGATTCCTCCAGGATCGGGTCTGCCGCATGGTGGGGCGGGTCGCCGCAGCGCGCAAGGGCGCGATCGAAGAACGTTTCTTGCAGGCCGGCCCCGGACCGAATCCGAAGCGCCGACCCTGAGCAGGGTCCGACGCCGGCTCCAGCCTTTGCCGATCCCGGCACGCACCCGTCCCCAACC
>VSDC01000548.1:0-1641 GCA_047459275.1 Gemmatimonadota bacterium | reverse complement strand
CCGCGCGACGGCTCCGCCCACGCCTACGACACCGTCATGCTCCTGGCCCACGCCATCGAGCAGGTCGGGACGGACCGCAAGGCCGTGCGTGACTACGTCGCCTCCATCGGCAACGGCGCGCCCGCCTTCGAGGGCGTGACGGGCACGATCCGCTTCGACGAGAACGGCGATGCGGTCGGCAAGAGCGTGCTCATCGGGGTGGTGCAGGGCGGAAGGGTCGTGTCGGTGGGCGAGTCGCATTGATATGTGGACCAGGATTAGCGGACCAGGCACCGATTTCCAGTGTTGACCGGTTCGAGCATGGTCGTGGCCCGGATCGCGTCTTATCGTCGTGGCCAGGCGGGCTCGGCGCGGCCGCAACGCTCTGGTTCGTGAGACCGCGCCGCGCGATCGGCCGCCACTTGGCTGGGCTTGGGCTGGGCCGATCCCCGTCCAGCTCGATCATTCTCGATCATTCTTCGTCACCCGCCGTTCCGCAGGACCGCGCCCTCCATGTCGATTCAGGTCGACGGCTTGACTGGAAGTAGCAACTTTGAATAATGGTGCCTGGTCCGTGTGGAAAAGATGGGGATCGCATGCGAATCTCGGACGACGCCGTACACCGCGCCACCGGCCGCACCTGGGACGACTGGTTCCGCTGGCTCGACGAACGCAACGCCGCCCGCATGTCCCACAAGGAGATCGTCGCGCTGCTCCGCGAGCAGGGCGGGATCGCCAACGGCTGGTGGCAGCAGATGGTCACCGTCGAGTACGAGCGGGCGCGGGGGCTGCGGGTCGAGGGGCAGACCGCCGAGGTGGGCTTCGAGATCGGCGTGAGCCGGACCGTCCCGCTCCCCGCCGATGAGGTTTGGCGCCGCCTCACCGGCCCCGACGGCGTCCGCGCCTGGCTGGGCGACGCGTCGGCGCTCCGGCTCGAAGCCGGCGAGCCTTACCACCTCCCCGACGGGACGACAGGCGAGGTCCGCGTGGCGGTCGCCGGGAACCGCGTCCGCATCACCCGCCGCCCCGACGGCTGGGCGCGCCCCTCGACGATCCAGATCCGCCTCACCTCCAAGGGCGAGAAAACCGTCGTCACCTTCCACGAGGAGAACCTCCCCGACGCCGACGAGCGCGAGGCGCGCCGGGCGCATTACCGAGAGGCTCTCGAGAGGATCTTCTCGAGGGCCGGGTGAGCGTCGCTCCGGGGCCATTCTCCCACACGACGCGGCCGCGCGGGAAGCATGCGACGTTCTCCCGTCCTTCACGCGGCGGTCACGCCACCTCGCCCGCCTCTTCCCCGCCACGTAAGAGCCACGTAAGAGCCGCGTAATCGGCGGCCGCCCCCGCGGAAGAGCCACGTAGCGGGCGATCCCCAGAATTCCTCCAAACCAGGAGTTCCCCTGGCGAGCGCCGCACGCCCGTCGCCGGCACCCGTGCCGGCGGAGCCGACAGCGCCGCGCTCTCCCCGGTGTTGTCTGTGGTTCCCCGGACCGGAGACCCCTGCAGAGGAGGCAACGATGAATCGTGACCAGAATGCGGCCCCCGCGGCCGTTTCGGACAAGAGCGCAACGCGGCCAGGAGCGGCCGGGCGGCCGCCCTACGCCCCGCCGCGCCTCGAGCGCCTCGGCCCCTGGAGCGCCCTCACGCTCCAGCAGTCCGTGC
>VSDC01000078.1:0-8016 GCA_047459275.1 Gemmatimonadota bacterium | reverse complement strand
CCGAGTTCCTCCCCCAGGTCGACAACGGCAACGTCAGCGTGATGCTCCGGCTCCCCCCCGGCGTGTCCGCCGAAGAGACGAATCGCGTCGCCCTGGAGATCGAGTCGATCGTCGCGCAGATGCCCTATGTCGAGCACGTCTTCACGACGGCCGGCGGCTTCCTCTTCGGCAGCTCCACGGCGGAGCGCGCGGGGCGCGGCTCGCTGTCCATCATTCTGACGCCGGCTTCGCAGCGCGACATGACCGCCGACCAGTGGGTTCGCACGCTCCAGGCGCGCATCGACGAACGCGGAATCCCCGGCGCTTCCATCTTCGTCCGTCCGCCCCGCATCCCGGGGCTGCGCACGTCCATGTCGGGGTCGGACATCGCGATCAATGTCCAGGGCGACGATCTACGCGAGCTGCAGCGGATCGCGGATGAGATCATCCGGCGAGTCCAGGGCGTGCCCGGCCTCCAGAACGTCGAGGCCTCGACCGAGGAGGCCAGCCCGCAGCTCGTCATCGAGCTGGATCGCGAGCGCGCTGCCTACCTCGGCCTCGACGTCGTCAGCGTCGGCCAGACGATCCGGACCGCGCTCGACGGCACCGTCGCCACGCGCTTCACCGAAGGGAACCGGGAGTTCGACCTGCGCGTGATGCTCCCGCGGCAGAACTTCACCAGCCCCGAGGACCTGGGCGCCGTCGCGCTCTTCCCGGGCACCGCCGGGCGCCCGCCCATCTACCTGCGCGACGTCGCCAACGTCTACCAGTCGCTCGGGCCGACCACGATCCGGCGCGAGAACCAGAACCGCGTCCTGCGCATTACCGGCGACGTTATCACCGAGATCGCGCCGGTCGGCATCGTCAACGACTCGATCCGGGCGCGCCTCGCGGATCTGCAGCTCCCGGACGGCTACGGCATCATCTACGGCGGTGAGGAGGAGGCGATCCGGGAGAACAACCGCCAGCTCACGATCGTCATTCTGCTCGCGATCTTCCTCGTCTTCGTGGTGATGGCGGTGCAGTACGAGAGCTTCATCAACCCGCTCATCATCCTGACCTCGATCCCGCTCTCGCTGATCGGCGTGGGCGTGGCGCTCTGGTTGACGGACACGCCGCTCAGCGCGCCCGTGCTCCTCGGCGTGATCCTCCTCGCCGGAATCGTGGTGAACAACGCGATCCTGCTCGTCGAGTACATCGAGCAGTTCAGGAAGGAGAAGGGCGCGTCCATGGAGGAGGCGGTCATCGAGGCCGGCGTGGTCCGTCTGCGCCCGATCCTGATGACCTCGCTCACCACGGTCCTCGGGATGCTGCCGCTCGCGCTCGGGATCGGCGAGGGCTCGGAGCTGATGCAGCCGCTGGCCATCGCCGTCGTCGGCGGGATGAGCCTCTCGACGCTGCTCACGCTCTTCTTCGTCCCGAGCGTGTACCTGATCCTCCAGCGTGGCGTGGCTGCGTTGAAGGGCTGGCTCCTGGCGAGCCCGACCGTCCCGGAGCCGCGCGCCGCGGACGCCCTCGTCGCCGGCGACTGAGGCCTCGCGGCGCGCTTCCGCGCGGCGACGCCGGGTCCGGCGTCGCCTCAACCTTCGGCCGATTCGCCCGGTGCCGCCTCGCGTTGGGCGGCTTCCCGGGCGGCTCGGCGCTCCAGCGCGTTCGCTCGCCGCGTCCAGCGCCGGACCGCTCGGCGTCCGCCGCCGTCCTCCGCCAGTACGGCCACCGCCCTGGCCGCCCGGCTCGCCGCCTCGCTCCACGCGTGCGACAGCGCGATCCGGTAGGCGGCCAGGTAGAGCGCGAACGCACCCGCGGCGTGGTGGCTGCGCGCCGCACACGCCCCGGCCGACATCAGCGCGGCCAGCAACGCCTCCGTGTCCCGGCGCATGACCTGACGGAGCACGTCCGCGAGCGCCATCCGTTCCTCCTCCGGGAGAGAATGGTCGCCCGCGGAAAGGTACTCCGCGGCCGCGGCGCACTCGTCGAAGAGCGTCCACTCCGCCAGCCCCGCCTCGGCGCGCAGCGCGACCCGCAGAACCGCATACCGCGCGATCACCGCCGCCGCCTCCCGCGCATCCGACCCGACCCGATCCAGGTCGTCCAGCGCACGGGCGCCCTCGAACGGCTCCTCGTCCCGCTCCCACAACTCGCCATCGCCGCCCCGGCGCCTCCGCCGCGGCGGAATCTCATCGAACGGCCAGGTCAACGCCCGCTTCTTCAGCCCCAGGAGCGGCTCCTTCGGCCCGCGGCTCCATCGTCCCATGTCGTCTCCCATCGCCCGGGTGGTCGCTGCACCACGATGCACACGGATCCGATGGAACACCATGGCTGTATGAGACAGATTGGCCGATTGCGCGAGCGGCCCCGATGTTGTATCGTGCGGCGGCCCGGCCAAGTCTATCCCACAGGAGGGTTTGGGTGGCAAAAGAGGCCATCGAGATCGAAGGTACGGTCATCGAGGTTCTGCCCAACGCTACGTTCCGCGTCGAGCTGGAGAACGGGCACGAGGTGCTGGCGTATCTGTCCGGCAAGATGCGCCAGAACTACATCCGGGTCCTCGAGGGGGACCGGGTGAAGGTCGAACTCTCGCCGTACGACCTGACCCGCGGACGCGTCACGTACCGGTACAAGTGAGCGTGGCGCCCGGTGCGGCCGAGGGTGCGGGACAGCCGCCCGATGACGCCGCGGCCTTGCGGCGGTGGGCGCGGGGTGCTATATCGCGGCCGCACCAGATAGCTCAACGACTGGAGGGACCGACGAAATGGTCTTTGTTATCGGGATCCTGATCTGGCTCGTCATGGCCGTGATCGCGGGCGCGCTCGTGCGTGCCCTGTACGGGGCGCCGGGCACGTCCAGCGGGCTGTCGTTCACGTTCGCGATCTTCGGTGGGCTGATCGGCGGCCTCCTGGGCGTGGCGCCGTACGTCTACCACGACCCGTACCCGACGCGGGTCGGCGCCCTGATCGGCGCGGCCGCCGGGGCGTTGTTCTTCACCTGGATGTACCACTTCGTCGCGCGCAAGGCCGTCTGATCCTGGCGGCTCCGGGATTCGGAGTCGGCTCCATCCCGATCGCGCGCGTCCCGTCCATACCCATCGTCGACTAGAGGCGTGCGGGCGGTCGTGATGCGCGGGCCCGGCGGGCCCGAGGTCCTCGAGGTGCGGGAGGTCCCCACGCCCGAGCCGGGGCCCGGCGCGGTCCGCGTTCGCGTGCATGCGGCGGGCGTGAACCGGGCGGACCTGCTGCAGCGCCGAGGGCGCTACCCCGCGCCCGGGGACGCGCCCCAGGACATCCTCGGCCTGGAGTACGCCGGCGTCGTCGACGAGGTCGGCGCGGGCGCTACCCGGTTCCGCCCCGGCGACCGGGTCATGGGGATCGTCGGCGGCGGGGCGTACGCCGAGGCCGTCGTCGTCCCCGAGTCCCACGTGATCCCGATCCCGGACGGAATCTCCTTCGAGGAGGCCGCCGCCATCCCCGAGGCCTTCATCACCGCACACGACGCCCTCTTCACTCTCCTCGGCCTGAGCGCGGGCGAGCGCTTGCTCGTGCACGCGGTCGGGAGCGGGGTCGGCGTCGCGGCGCTGCAGCTCGCCCGCGAGGCCGGCGTCACGGTTTTCGGCACCGCGCGCTCGCCGTGGAAGCTGGACCGTGCCCGGGAGCTCGGGCTCGACCACGGGATCCGGACGGAGGGCGAAGGCTTCGCCGACGAGATCCTCGAGCGCACCGGCGGCGCGGGCGTGGACGCGATCCTCGACCTGGTCGGCGGCGGGTACCTGGCGGACAACCTCCGAGTTCTCGCGCCGAAGGGGCGCATGGCGGTGGTCGGACTCGTCTCCGGCTCCCGTGCCGAGCTGGACATGGGGCTCCTCCTCCGGAAGCGCCTCACCCTGATCGGGACCGCGCTCCGCGGCCGGACGGCGGAGGAGAAGGCCGAGGCCACCCGCGCCTTCGCCGACCACGCGCTCCCGCTCTTCGCCTCGAGCCGGATCCGTCCGGTCGTCGACGCGGTGTATCCGATGGACCAGGCGGCAGAGGCGCACCGTCGCATGGAATCCAACCTCAACTTCGGCAAGCTCGTCCTGAGCTGGGACGCCTGAGGCGACGCCGTGTCCGACTTCGCCGAGCGCGTCTACGACCTCGTGCGCCGCGTCCCGCGGGGGCGCGTCGTGAGCTACGGCGGCGTGGCCGCGCTCCTCGGCCGGCCCCGCGCCGCCCGGGGCGTGGGACGCGCGCTCCGGGAGCTCCCCCACGGCACCGACGTGCCCTGGTGGCGCGTCGTCAACCACGCGGGCGCGATCTCCCTGGGGAAGCTCGACCCGCTCGCCGCCCGGCTCCAGCGCGTGCTCCTCGAGCGAGAGGGCGTCGTCTTCGACGCCCGCGGCAGGATCGATTGGGATCGGTTCGGGTGGGAGGGGCCGGAGGGGTGAGCGACGGGCGACGCCCGCGCGGGGTCCGCTCCCGGCCGCTCCCTCGAGCGCGCCGTGCCGCGGACCCCTCGGGTCACGGTGATCAGCCGGCGTCGCGCCGCCCCTGATTCAGTCCTCCACCACCGCCGCCGTCACCGACAGGATCTTCGGCAGGTACCCCGCGATCAGTTCCCAGGAATCGCCGCCGTCGCGGCTCGCGAAGAGGTGCCCGCTCGAGGTGCCGAAGTAGACGCCGCACGGGTCCAGCCCGTCCGTGTCCATGGCTTCCCGCAGGATCGACACGTAGGCGTGCTCCTGCGGCAGCCCGCGCGTGAGCGGCTCCCAACTCGCGCCCGCGTCCCGGGTCCGGTATACCCGCAGCCTCCCATCCACCGTCGCCCGCATGTGGCTCGACTCCTCCGGGATGACGTAGGCGACGTCGGGGTCCGAAGGGTCCAGGGCGAGGGCGTAACCGAAGTCGCTGGGCAGACCATCCGTGATCTCCGTCCAGGTGTCGCCCCGGTCGTCCGAACGGTAGACCCCACAGTGGCTCTGCTGGTAGAGCCGGGCCGGGCGCGCGGGATGGAGCCGCAGCTTGTGCACGCACTGCCCCGCCTCGGGATACCGCTGGGGCAGGAAATCGGCCCGCGTGCCCGCGTTGATCGGCGTCCAGCTCGCGCCGCCATCCTCGGAGCGGTAGACGCCTCCGGCCGACAGCGCGCAATAGATCCGTGAGGAATCCCGCGGATCGATCAGAATCGAGTGCAGTGCCAGCCCGCCGCCCGCGGGCTGCCACGTCCGGTTCGTCGGGTGCTCGTTGAGGGGCTCGACGCCCGACCAGCTCTCGCCCCGATCGCGACTCACGAAGAGACCGGCCGGCTCGATCCCGGCGTAGAGCGTGTCCGGCTCCGAAGCCGGACCCGGCGCCAGCGCCCAGATCGCCTTCAGCCCGCGCTCGTCGGGGTAGTGCGGCGCCGCCTCCAGCACCGTCCAGCTCTCGCCCCGGTCGTCGCTCCGGTGCACGTGCGCGCCCCAGACCTTGTGGTCCGTCGCCGCCCACGCGGTCCGGCCGTCCCGCGGGTCCAGCCACGCGTGGTACACCTCGCGGCCGACCAGCATCGGCGCCGAGAGCCGCCACGCCCGTCGGCCCTCGTCCGACACCGCCACGAAGAGCCCGCGCTGCGTCCCGATCATCAGATAGACCCGTCGTGCCATGCCACCGAACTTACGCCGCGCCGATACCCCCCGCCACCCCGACCCGACGCCCCGTCTCCGCTCGGCGCGACCGACCTGCTTGCCGCGGCTCCGCCCGGCCGCCCCGGAGCTTCTCCCGCCGCGCTTCTCTCCCCTGGTCCGCTTCTTGCCATCGCCCGCCGTCTCGAATCGGAGGACACCCAGGCAACGCCCGAGGATCGGACGGCAGCATGGAGCGCAAGGACAGACCGGGCACCGCCCGGATGGCCATCAGACTGGCCCTCTATCTCCTCTTCGGCGTGCCGATGTTCGGCTTCATCTGGTGGAACATCAACGAGATCATGTCGCTCTCGTTCGATCCCATCCGAATCCTTCTCACGGCCCTGGTGGCAGTCGTCTTCCTTCTCCTGCTCCGCTCCCTCTCCCGCAGCATCGCACGCTGGGAGATCGAACGGCAGGAACACGCCCACGGAGACGATCGGAGGTGATCATGACCGACGACACCCACGATCCCCTCTCGACCGGGTCCGATTACCCGCAAGACACCGAGCTATCGCCCGAGGAGGAGCCCGTCGTCACCGGAACCCTGTTCCTCTCGATGCTCCTCCTCATCGGCATCCTCGGCGCCTGGTTCGTGATCTACTTCACCATGCTCGATCGGCTGTGAGATGAAGATCGAAACCTACGAGAAAGCCTATCTCTGGCTCGGCGGACTCACGCTCCTCGCCTGTCTCGTCGTCCTCCTCTACTCCAGCGTCGCCATGGACATTCACCTGCCGGGACGAGCGGGCGAGGTGGATCCGAAGCTGCTCGCGTCGACGCCGCCGTTCGACCAGCCCGGCGTCCGCCAGGTCGGGCCCAACAAGTACGAGGCCGTCCTGATCGGCCGCGCGTGGAGCTTCAACCCGCCGGAGATCCGCGTCCCGGTCGGCGCCGAAGTCACCTTCATCGGCACCTCCCAGGACGTGATCCACGGCTTCTTCATAGAAGGAACACGCGTTAACATCATGCTCATCCCGGGGCAGATCGCCACGGCGACGCACACCTTCCGGGAGCCGGGCGAGTACACCGTGATCTGCCACGAGTACTGCGGGATCGGGCATCACACGATGTTCGGAAAGGTCATCGCGGAATGAGTGCTTCCACAGTCTACGACCCGAGCGGCTTCGAGATCCCGGCGTCGCACAAACGCTTCCTGCGGTGGACCATCTACATCGGCTACGGCGCGCTCATCGCCGGGATCTTCCACGGCCTGGCGAACGCCCTCTCGTACGCGAACATCAACATCCTCCCGTATTTCCCGCGGCTGCGCGGCTACTACCAGGGGCTGACCGCGCACGGCGTGGCCAACGTCCTGGTCTTCACCTTCGCCTTCTCGAACGGCTTCCTCCCGCTGATGACCGCGCGGGCCCTGAGCCGGCAGCTCGTCTCGTCGCTGGTTTACGCGTGTTTCGCGCTCCTGGCGATCGGGAACGTGCTCGTCGTCTACGCGATCGTTACCAACCAGGCTTCGGTCCTCTACACCTCCTACGCGCCCCTCCAGGCGCATTGGACGTATTACGTCGGGCTGGTTTTCATCGTATTGAGCACGTGGGCGGCGCTCCTGAACATGCTGATCGTGCTGCGGCGCTGGAGGCGCGACCACATCGGCGAGCGGGTGCCGCTCCTGGCCTTCATCTCGGTCGTCGCCTACGTGATGTGGTTCCTCGCATCGCTCCCGATCGCGGTGGAGTTCATCGGCTTCCTGATCCCGTGGTCACTCGGCGCGTACGGCGGGCTGGTCGATCCCCTGCTCACGCGCACGCTCTTCTGGTTCACGGGGCACGCGATCGTCTACGCCTGGCTGCTCCCGGCGTACGTCTCGTGGTACGCGCTGGTCCCCCGTCAGGCCGGCGGTTTGCTCGTCAGCGACGCACTGACCCGCACGGTCTTCATCCTCTTCCTGATCCTGTCGATCCCGACGGGCTTCCATCACCAGTACACGGATCCCGGGATCCCCGAAGGGATGAAGGCGGTCCACGGCGTGCTGACCTTCGGCGTCTTCTTCCCGAGCCTGGCCACGGCGTTCTCCGTTGTGGCCGCCCTCGAGATCGGCGCTCGCCGGCGCGGCGGCAGGGGGGTGATCCGCTGGATCGCGAAGCTGCCGTGGCACGACCCATCGGTGACCGCGCAGATGCTGGCCATGGCGGTTTTCGTCTTCGGCGGGATCACGGGGCTCATCAATGCCAGCTTCACGATGAACCAGATCATCCACAACACCACGTGGGTGCCGGGGCACTTCCACATGACGGTCGGGACCGCCGTCGCCCTCACCTTCGTCGGCGTTGCGTACTGGATGATCCCCTACCTGACGGGCCGCGCCCTCTGGAGCCGCAAGCTCGCGCTGGCCTCCTCGTGGATCTACACGATCGGCGTCCTGATCTTCGCCCGGGGGATGATCTCCGCCG
>VSDC01000547.1:0-1647 GCA_047459275.1 Gemmatimonadota bacterium | reverse complement strand
GTCGGGGAGTCGGCGGTCGGGTGGCGGACGCGCGGGCCGGGGTAGAGCGGCCCGGGAGGTGGACGCGGCCGGGAACGATCGAGAGGGCGCGACACGGGACGCGCTGGCGAGCGGGCGCGCGGGCGGGATCGAAGGGGCAGCCGGAACCGAGCCGGCGGCCGGTGGCGCATCCTCCGGGGCCGAGGTGGCGTTGGCCGGGTCCGGGTCGCCGGAGGCGGGGGAGGCCCCGGCGGAAGGCGCGGCGCCTGCGGCTTCGCGCACGGGCGGCGCGCGCCGACGGGGGCGGCGGGGAGGCCGCCGCGCAGGGGCGCGTCGGGGGACCGGCCAGAGCGCCGAAGCCGCCACGGACAGCACCCCGGAAGCGGAGAGCGATGCCGAGGAGTCGAGGGAGTAGCAGAACGTTGACTTCGTTGATCCGAACCACCGGAATCGCAGTCGCGGTCCTCATCGCCCTGATGCCGCCAGCGGCGGCTCAGTCGGTGGCCGGAGTTCCCGTCGCCGCCGAGGCCGCCGATCCGCCGGTGGCCAGGGTGCCGTTCGGGCCGGGCGAGCGCCTCGGTTACAAGGTCAAGCTCGGCATCTTCGGCACCGTGGGCGAGGGGTCTATGGAGGTGGTCGGCGTGGACACGATCCACGGCCACCCGACCTACCACCTCCGTTTCGATCTGGAGGGGAAGGTCCTCTTCGCCGAAGTCGACGACCGCCTGCAGTCCTGGCTCGACGTCTCGCGCCTCGTCGCGCGCCGCTTCGAGCAGGACCAGAAGGAGGTCAACTTCAAGCGGCATCGCATTTTCGATTTCTTCCCGGAGGAACGGCGCTACGTCCGGCGGGACCGTGAGGGCGAAGGCGAGCTCGCGACCGACGAGCCGCTCGACGACGTCTCGTTCCTCTACTTCGTCCGGACGCTTCCGCTCGAGGTCGGCAAGACCTACACTTTCGAGCGCTACTACAAGGCGGACGGGAACCCCGTCACGCTCCAGGTGCTCCGCAAGGAGACGGTCACCGTGCCGGCGGGCACCTTCGAGACCATCGTCGTGCGGCCGATCATCAAGACGGACGGCCTGTTCGGCGAAGGGGGCGAGGCGGAGGTCTACTTCACGGATGACGAACAGCGGCTTCTGGTCATGATGAAGTCGAAGGTCCCGGTGATCGGCAACCTGAGCCTGCACCTGGACTCGTACACGCCGGGCGAGCCGCTGCGCGAGGCGCGGGCGAGGAAATCCGGTTCGTGAGGGCATCCGACGACGGGATCGACATCACGCGGGTCCGCACCGTCCCGGTGACGGAGCGGCCGAACAAGGTCCGGGCGGAGGACTTCGCGCGGCCACCCGGAGCCGAGCGCAGCTTCGCGGCCTTCCTCGACTCACTCCCGGACATTCTCCAGGCGCGGAGCTTCCGCGCCGTCGTCGACGCTGTGGCGGACGCGGCGCGCGCGGGGAACGCGGTCGTGTGCATGCTGGGCGGGCACGTGGTCAAGACCGGGCTCGCCCCGGTCCTGATCGATCTCATCGAGCGGGGCGTCATCACGCACCTCGCGTCGAACGGCTCCGCCGTGATCCACGACTACGAGATGGCGCGCTGGGGCGGGACGAGCGAGGACGTCGAGGCGGGCCTCGCCGACGGCACCTTCGGCATGGCCGAGGAGAC
>VSDC01000546.1:0-1651 GCA_047459275.1 Gemmatimonadota bacterium | reverse complement strand
TGTAGTCGACCCCGGCCGCGCTCACCACGTTCTCCTCGATCATGAGCGAGCCGAAGTCGTTCGCGCCGAAGTTCAGCGCGACCTGCGCCATCTTCGGCCCCTGCGTCACGTACGAAACCTGGATGTTCTCGAAATTGTCCAGGATCAGACGCGAGAGCGCCGTGGTCCGCAAGTAGTCCATCCCCGTGCCCAGCTCGATCCCCCACCCTTCCATCTCGGTGTGCAGCGGCTGGAACGACCAGGCGATGAACGCCGTGTAACGGCCCTTCCCGTGCTTCAGGCTTCGCTCCTGAGACGCCCGCACCTTGAGCAGGTGCTCGAGCCGATCCTCCCACGTCTCGCCCACGCCGTACATCATCGTGACGGTCGTGTGAAGCCCGAGCTCGTGGGCGGTCTCGTGGATCTCGAACCACCGGCTCGCGTCGATCTTCTTGGGCGCGATCACGTCCCGCACCGCGTCCACCAGGATCTCCGCGCCCGCTCCGGGGATCGAGTCCAGCCCTGCCTCGTGGAGCTGCCGCAGCACCTCGTCCAGCGGCAGCTTGGTGACGCGCGTCATCAGCTCGATCTCCGACGCGCTGAAGCCGTGCACGTGGATCGGATGGTGCTCCTTGATGTAGCGCAGCAGCTCGAGATACCAGTCGAAGGGGAGATACGGGTTGTGACCGCCCTGCATCAGGATCTGGACGGCGCCGAGCTCCTTCGCCTCGTCGATCTTGCGCCCGATCTCCTCGTAGCTCAGAACGTACGCCTCGTCATCCTTCGGCCGCCGATAGAATGCGCAGAACCGGCAGTCGGTAACGCACAGGTTCGTGTAGTTGATATTCCGATCGACGATGTAGCTCACGACGTCGCCCTGCGCGACCTCACGCCGCTTCGCGTCGGCACGCGCGCCCAGCTCGAGGAGCGGCGTCTCCCTGAGAACGCCGAGCCACTCCTCGATCTCCGCCGCGAACGGCCGCGTGTGCAGAGGCGGCGGCTCGTAGACCACTCTCGGCGTGACCTTGCGCAGCCCCATCGCCCCCTCGGGCGTCGCCGGCCGCCGGCGAGGCGCAACCGTTTGAAGAATCGGAAGCGCACGCTGCTCGCGCGCCACCGCTGCGTTCCCTTTCTCCGCCATGGCGGTCAACCCCTTCTCACCACTCCCGAATCTCGTTGTAGAGCGCATCGCGCTCCACGGGCCTCTTCCCCGCGTCCTTGATCAGCCGGATGATCTCCGCGAAGGTCATCCCCTGGGGCGTCGTCGCTCCCGCCTCGTGGTAGATCCTCTCGCGAACCACCGTCCCCTCGAGATCGTCGACGCCGAAGTGCAATGCGACCTGGCTGACCTTCGGCGTATTCATGATCCAGTGGGTCTTGATGTGGTCGAAATTGTCGAGGAAGAGGCGACCCACGGCCAGGTTCTTCAGGTCATCGAAGCCCGTGGTCGCCGTCCCCTGGCGCCCGAGCCTGGCCCCGAGCTCGTTGTTGTCCGGATGGTACGCCAGCGGGATGTACGTCAGGAACCCCCGGGTCTCGTCCTGCAGCTCACGGAGCATCAGGAGGTGGTCGATCCGGTCCTCGTAAGTCTCCACGTGCCCGTAGAGCATCGTGCAATTCGTCGGGATCCCGAGGCGGTGCGCGGTCCTGTGGACGTCGAGCCACTCCTCAG
>VSDC01000545.1:0-1653 GCA_047459275.1 Gemmatimonadota bacterium | reverse complement strand
CCCTCGGCCATCAGGTACGCGAAGTAGGTGCGGATCGACGAGATGTTGCGCCGGATCGAGGTGGGCTCGAGGCCGCGGTCCTTGAGCGTGTAGACGTACTCCCGCAGGTGGGCGGCCGTGGCCGCCCCGGGCCGTTCGACGCCTTGCTCGCGGAGGAACGCGATCAGTCGCCCGACATCGCGTCCGTATGCGTCCAGCGTACGGGGACTCAGGCCGCGCTCGAGCGAGAGGTGGTCGAGGAACTCACGGAGGTGGAACACGCTCATTCCGTGCGGTGCAGGCGCCGGGTCCGGAACCACCAGACCAGGACCAGGATCAGCAGCGGAATCGCGATCCAGAGAAGGATCCCGCTCACCTGCGAGAAGATCGCGACGATCTGCTCCCACCGCCGGCTCGCGGTGGCGCCGAGAATGACGAGCACACCGTACCAGATCCCCGACGCCAGGGCCAATGGCGGCACCAGGCGAATCGGAGAGAGCCGAATGATCCCGGCGAAGACGGGAGCCATGGCCCGGAACGCAGGGAGGAAGCGGCTCAGGAAGATCGCCGGCACGCCGAACCGGTCGTAGAACCGCGCGATCCCCGTGAGCTGGTGCGGCCGCAGCAGCCAGTGCCCCACCGTGGTGCGGAAGAACGCCGCGCCGTACCTGCGGGCGAGGGCGTAGACCGTGATCGCACCCGCCACGTTCGTGACCCACGTGATCAGGAACACGATGAGCGGGTCCGCCCGCCCCGTCTCGGCGATGAATGCGCCGAAGAGGACGAACGTGTCTGCGGGGATCGGCGGGAAGATGTTCTCGACCACGGCGCCCACGCCGATCACCAGATAGATCCACGCCGGGGGAAGACCGGCGAGCTGATCGACGACGTCGCTGATGGCCCCTCCCGCGTGCGCCGCCTCACCCGTCCGTCGAGTCGATCATCGCGACAGCGATCGCCGCGATCCCCTCGCCCCGTCCGATCCAGCCCATCCCTTCGTTGGTCTTCCCTTTGACGGAAACGCGCTCGACTCCGACGCGGAGCGCAGCGGCCAGTCGCGAGCGCATTGTCTGCACGTGAGGGGCCAGCTTGGGCGCTTCGCAGATGACCGTCACGTCGACGTTGACCACCTGAAAGCGATGTCTTTCGAGGAGCTCGACCGCCGCCCGGAGGAGATCCATGGAGTCGGCGTCCTTCCACTTCGGGTCGTTCGGCGGAAAGTGCGCGCCGATGTCTCCAAGCGCGGCGGCGCCGAGGATCGCGTCCGTCACCGCGTGGGCGACCGCGTCCGCGTCCGAATGGCCGGCGAGCCCGCGGTCGTGCGGGATCTCGACTCCCCCCAGTACGAGACGACGACCCTCGGCGAAGCGATGCGAATCGTACCCGACGCCGGACCTCATCCCTGCCTCCGCACCCCGTCCCTGCCGGAAGGTCTCACGTTACAGCCGAAGCGGAAGCTCCGGCCCCGGCTCACGCCCGGCCGGCGTGCGCGGCCTCCCGCCAGGCGCAGCACGGGCATCCCGCGTCGTCGTCCTCGACGTAGGTGTAGTCCTGGTAGCGGCGACGAGGCGTGAAGCCCGCGTCTTCGATGATGCGGCGCATCTCGCCTTCGGGCATGATGTAGTCGACCCCGGCCGCGCTCACCACGTTCTCCTCGATCATGAGCGAGCCGAA
>VSDC01000077.1:0-8089 GCA_047459275.1 Gemmatimonadota bacterium | reverse complement strand
GGGGGCGAGCTCGATAACGAAGGAGCCGGCCGTGGTGTGGACCCTGACGCGAGGCTTGCGCCCTCCGGCGAGATCGGGGAGCACGAGGCGGCGGACGACAGCGGCGTAGAACGCGTCGTCGCGCGGGGGCGCCTGGAGGGGGAGCGCGACGTCGCCTACGACCGCTTCCTCCGGCCGGATACGGCCAAGGCGGACCCGTGCGGCCACGGCGATGCGCGCGACATCGTTCTCGGCGAGCGCCTCGAGCAGGCCGCGGGCGGCGAGCCTCTCGATGAGCCCCGTCGCCGCCGTGTCGCGAAGCAGGCCGGCGGCGAAGGCGGCCTCGGCCCGGACCTCGGGGTCGGGGTCCTCGAGGGCGGCTTGGACGATCGGGACGCCGCGGGGATCCCGGAGCCGGCCGACGGCCCTTACCGCCCAGCGCCGTACCACGGGAGCCTCGTGACGGGCCAGGGCGGCGAGGCGGTCCGTGTCGAACGCGCGCCCATCCTCGATCGCGAGGATCCGGGCGAGCTCGGCAGCGACGTCCGCGGCCGGGGTGCATCCCGGCCCGGGCGCCGGACAAGTGTTGTGCATCTGTCCGCACGCCGTCGCAAGCACGGACACGACGACGAGGGCGCGAAGCGCCTCAGTCCTCACCGGCCGCCTCCCTGAACCACTCGAGGATCGCCGGAGGCAACGTCCGGGGCATGCCCCGCGAATCGAGGGCGACGAGGCGGGTGGACGCCCGCACCAGTCGCTGCACCGGCCCCGGGTGAATGCGGAAGATCTCGTAGCCGAAGGTCACCGCGCGGGACTGGGCGCGCTCGACCCAGGTGTCGACCCGGATCTCATCGTCGTACCGGGCGGGCGCGATGAAGCGGAGTTGGGCGTCGGCCACCGCCAGGCGAAGCCCTTCACGCTCCAACTCCGCGTACGACGTGCCGGCGGCGCGGATGAAGTCGGTGCGGCCCACCTCGCACCAGATCAGGTAGTTCGCGTGGTAGACCACGCCCATCTGGTCGGTTTCGGCGTAGCGGACGCGCAGGAAGGACGACGTCTTGTGGGGCGCTGCCGTCGCGCCGTCCGTCGCGGCCGCCGGCTCGCGGCCGTCGATCGATCTCGCCCCGCCCGGCCCCACACTCACCCCTCCCCCGGCGGAATCCCGTCGTTCCCTCATTCGCCGTACGGAACCCAGATGTTCTTGACCTGCGTCGCGTGGCGCAGGAATTCCTCGCCCGCGCCCTGGACCGGGTCGAACCAGTCGCGCCGGCGGCCGTGCGACACCCAGGTCCGCTTCATGTTGCCGGCGGACAGCCGCTCGACGGCCGCGCACCCCTTGCGCGGGCCGAAGTACCAGACGCCGTCCACGTCGTCGTGGGCCGCGAGGACTTCGGCGAGCTCGTCGCGGCCGCCGGTGACGATGTTGACGACGCCGCCGGGCACGTCCGACGTCTCGAGGACCTGGTAGAAGTCCGTGGCGAGGAGCGGCGCGCTCTGGGAAGGCACCGCGATGACGGCGTTCCCCATGGCGATCGCCGGCGCGACCGTCGAGACGAAGCCGAGCAGCGGCAGCTCGTCCGGGCAGACTATCCCCATGACGCCGAGCGGCTCGGGCATGGCGAGCGTGACGTTGCGGAACGGGGTACGGTGCACCGCGCCGTCCCACTTGTCCGCCCAGGCGGCGTAGAGGAACAGCCTCTCGATCGAGCAGGCGACCTCGCGCTCGGCGGCCCCGGGGTCGGCGCCGGTGACGAGCGCGATGCGCTCAGCGAACTCGTCTGCACGGGCGCTCAGGTTCTCGGCGAGGTAGTAGAGGACCTGGGCGCGGTTGTGGGCGGTCGTGCGTGCCCAACCGGTGGCCTTGTGCGCCGCCTCGACTGCATTGCGGATGTCCTTCCGGTTCCCCAGCGCCGCCTCGCCCACCAGGACGCCCGACGGACTCAGGACCGGGTAGCTGTACCCGCCGTCCGGCCGGACCTGCTTGCCGCCGATGAAGAGCTTGGCGGTGCGGTCGATCGCGGGGAGGCCGGCGGCGGCCGGGCGCGTGCCTGCAACTGAGTCGGCGCCCACACCGGCCGCAGCCGGCCCTACCGAGTCCGCCGCGCCGCCCACACCCGCGCCGGCCACACGTCCCTCACCGCTCACCGGCCCGGCGACAGGCCGTGCCTCATGCTCCGAACCCTCGTCCACCGGCGCCGTCGCTTCCCACTTCGGCCGGATGTACTCCCACAACCCTTCCCTGCCCCCTTCGCGCCCGAACCCGCTCTCCCGGTAGCCGCCGAAGCCCGAGGCCGCGTCGAACTGGTTCGTGCAGTTGATCCAGACGGTGCCCGCCTTGACCTTCGCGGCGATGTCGAGGGCCAGGTTGATGTTCTCGGTCCAGATGCTGGCCGCGAGGCCGTATCGCGTGTTGTTCGCGAGCGCGACCGCCTCCTCCGGCGTCCGGAAGGTCATGAGCGCGACGACGGGCCCGAAGATCTCCTCCTGGGCGATCGTCGCGGCCGGCGCCACGTCGGTGAAGAGGGTCGGCGGGTAGAACCACCCGTCCTTCGGGCAGCTCCACGACGGCTGCCACAGCGTGGCGCCCTCCTCGACGCCCTGGCGGACCATGCGCTCGATCCGCTCGAGCTGGACCGGCGCGACGATCGCCCCGATGTCGATCGCCTTGTCGAGGGGGTCGCCCACACGGAGCTTCTCCATGCGGGTCTTGAGTCGCGCGACCAAGCGCTCCGCCACGCCCTCCTGCACCAGGATCCGGGACCCGGCGCAGCAGACCTGCCCCTGGTTGAACCAGATCGCGTCGACCACGCCCTCGACCACGCTGTCCAGGTCCGCGTCGTCGAAGACGATGAACGGGGACTTCCCGCCCAGCTCGAGCGACAGCTTCTTCCCGGTCCCGGCGGTCTGGGTGCGGATGATCCGGCCGACCTCGGTGGAGCCCGTGAAGGCGATCTTGTCGACGTCCGGGTGCGCCGCGAGCGCCGCGCCGGTGCGGCCATCGCCCGTCACGATGTTGACGACCCCGGGCGGGAGCCCCGCCTCCTGGCAGATCTCGGCGAAGAGGAGCGCCGTGAGGGGCGTGAACTCGGCCGGCTTGAGCACGACCGTGTTCCCCATGGCCAGCGCGGGCGCGATCTTCCACGCGAGCATGAGGAGCGGGAAGTTCCAGGGGATGATCTGCCCGGCCACGCCGACCGGCTCGTAGCCTGGGAACTCCGACTCCATGAGCTGCGCCCACCCGGCGTGGTGGTAGAAGTGCCGCGCGACGAGGGGGATGTCGATGTCGCGCGACTCGCGGATCGGCTTCCCGTTGTCGATCGACTCGAGAACGGCGAAGAGCCGCGAATGGCGCTGGACCAGCCGGGCGAGGGCGTAGAGGTAGCGCGCCCGGGCGTGGCCCCCGAGGTCGCGCCACGCCGGGAACGCGGCGCGTGCCGCGCGGACGGCGCGGTCGACGTCGCCTTCGCTCCCCTGCGCCACCCGGGCGATCGGCTTCCCGTCCGCCGGGTTGTACGTCTCGAAGTACTCGCCCTCCACGGGTGCCTGCCACTCGCCGCCGATGAAGTGCTCGAACTCCCGGCCGTGGCGGTCAAGCCACTGCTCCGCCGGCGCCGCCGATTCCGGCGCAGGGCCGTATTCCATGGTCTCGAAGATGTCCGCGACCTTCACGCTTCCTCCGTCAAGCCATCGGGTGCCGGTACGCCGCCGAGTACCGGCCGGTGACGTGGTGCTCGAGCTGCCGTTCGATGTCGCCGAGGAGCGAGCTGGCGCCGAAGCGGAAGAGGCTCGGGCGGAGCCACTCGTCGCCGAGTTCCTCCTTCATGAGGATCAGCCACTCGAGCGCCTGCTTCGCCGTGCGGATCCCGCCGGCCGGCTTGAAGCCGACGCGATACCCGGTGCGCTCGTGGTACTCCCGGATCGCGCGGGCCATGACCAGCCCCACGGGGAGCGTCGCGTTGACGCTCTCCTTCCCCGTGGATGTCTTGATGAAATCCGCGCCGGCCATCATGGCGACGAGGCTCGCCCGGGCGACGTTGCGCAGAGTGCCGAGCTCGCCCGTCGCCAGGATGACCTTCAGGTGGGCCTCGCCGCACGCCTCGCGGAAGGCCCGGACCTCATCGTAGAGCGCCTCCCAGTCGGCGAGGAGGACGTGGCGACGGGTGATGACGACGTCGATCTCCTCCGCGCCCGCGGCGACCGAGGCGCGGATCTCCTCGATCCGCTGGGGGAAAGGCGAGAGCCCCGCGGGGAACCCCGTCGACACCGCCGCGACCGGGATCCCCGAGCCCTCGAGGGCGCGGACCGCGGTCTCGACGTAGGCGTGGTAAACGCACACGGCCGCCGTCCGGATCGGGAGGTCGGCCGCGCCGAGCGCCTCCAGGATGTCCGGCCGGACCGGACGACGCGCCTTCGCGCACAGGCGGAGCACGTTGCCGGGCGTGTCATCGCCGGCCAGGGTGGTCAGGTCGATGCAGGTTATGGCCCGCAGGAGCCACGCCGCCTGCCACTCTTTCTTGACGGTGCGCCGGGTGCCCAGGGTCGCGGCGCGGCGCTCGATGGCGCTCCGGTTGGCACGCGCCGCCCGGACCCAGTCAAGCTCGAGCGGGATCCCCGGATTGCGCCCGGCCGCGGGGTGCACGGCCCGGATCGGCACAGGTTCGCCCGATCCTCGCTCGATTCTCATCACGCTCATCGGTTCAGGTTCTTTGTGGTTTCATCGGGCCGCGGGGAGTCGCTCCCCACCAATCCGCGACGGGGTTGCTCCTCCGCATCCCGCTCCGAGAGGCCTGGAAGATACAACGCGGTTGCGCCGCTGACCACGGGCCGATCCCGTCGGTGTCGATCTTGTCGGTGCCGGTGTGTTCTCCTAGCTTCCCGGGCCATGGATCGACCCGACTACATCGCGTCCGACGTGCATCTGGGCGCCGTGCCGAAGGAAACGGAGACGGAGTTCCTCGCCTTCCTCGAGCACGTAGGCGCCCATGCGCGCTCTCTCCTGATCGTAGGCGACCTCTTCGACTTCTGGTTCGAGTACGGCCCCGTCGTGCCGGGGAAGTACTTCCGCGTGCTGGCGGCGCTCCGTGAGCTGGTGGATTCCGGCATCCCGGTCACCCTCATGGGAGGCAACCACGACGCGTGGGGCGGCCGGTTCCTCCGCGAGGAGGTGGGTGTGGCGTTCCACGCGGACCCGATCGAAATGGAGCTGGGCGGCCGGCTCGCCCTGGTGGCCCACGGTGACGGCGTCGGCCGGGGGGACCTCAAGTATCGCGCGCTGAAGGCCGTGATCCGGAGCAAACCCGCGATCCTCGGCTTCCGGCTGCTCCATCCGGAGCTGGGGATGCGACTGGCGGGCGCCGTCTCGACCACGGAGCACAAGGTCGAGAACGACGATCGGGCCCGGAGCCGGGCCGAGTTCATCGCCGAGTGGGCGCGGGAGCGGCTACGGCAGGATCCCAGGCTGAGCTTCGTCGTCTGCGGGCACGCGCACCTCCCCGCCCTCGAGGAGGTGGAGCCCGGCCGCTACTACATCAACTCCGGCGACTGGATCAGGAACGACAGCTACGTCACGGTGCGACCGGGCGAAGCCCCCGAGATGCACCGTTGGGTCCGTCAGCCCGCGCGGTCGTAGCGGTCGACGCTCACCTGCTCGACTTCCGCCAGGTCGCACCCAAGGAAGTGCCGGGCCGTCTCCCGGAACCGACGCGGCGCGTCGCTCACGGCGAAGGAATGCACGGGCGGGGGCGAGGCGCGCCGGAGGCCGCGGTCGTCGAGGAGCCGCTTCACCTCCGCCACCGTCTCTTCCGCGGAATCGACCAGACGGATCTCCGGGCCGAGCGTGCGCTGGAGCGTCGGCTTCAGGAGCGGGTAGTGCGTGCACCCGAGCACGAGGACGTCGATGTCCACTTCCCGCAGCGGCCGGAGATACTCCTCCGCGATCAGGGCCGTCGCGGGGTGGTCGACCCAGCCCTCCTCGACGAGCGGGACGAAGAGCGGGCACGGCTGGGCGTAGACGCGGGCCCGCGGGAGCAGCCGTCGCACGGCCCGGTCGTACGCTCCCGAGGCGATGGTGCCCACCGTCCCGATCACGCCGATTCGCCCGGTCCGTGTCGCGGCGACGGCCGCGCGGGCGCCGGGCTCGATCACCCCGACCACCGGGACCGGAGCTTCCTTCCCCAGGAGATCGATGGCGTGCGCAGTGGCGGTGTTGCACGCCACGACGATCAACTTGACGTCGCGGGCGAGGAGGAAGGCGACGGCTTCGCGCGCGTAGCGCTGCACCGTCTCGCGGGACTTCGGCCCGTACGGCACCCTCGCGGTGTCGCCGAAGTACACGACCGCCTCGTCCGGAAGCTGCCGCCACAGCTCCCGAACGACGGTCAACCCGCCGACCCCGGAGTCGAAGACGCCGATGGGCCGTTCGGCGGCCGCGCTCAAGGCTTCCCCCCCGCCGGGAGCGTGAGCCCCACCGTGAGGCGGCCGTCGGGCCGCGGATCTACGACGACGCGACCGGGGAAATCGGCGAGGTGGGCGTTGACGAGGGCGTCCACGCCGCTCATCAGGGTCACGAAGATCGTCATCGCGATCCAGTCCTCCCGTTGCTCCTCCCGTGCGTGGACGAGCCCGCGGATCTCCGTCACGCGCTCGTCCTTGTCGGCCGCTCGCTGCACGTCCAGTTCCAGCGCACGTGGATCCTGGTACCGCTCCGCGAGTCGGGGATCCTCCGCCGCTTCGGCGAGGAGCGAATCGCGCACGATCCCGACCCTTCGTTCTTCGATGCTACGCGCCTCGCTCAGCTTCCCGATCGTCTTGAGGAGCATGAACCAGCTCCCGGACTGCAGCGCGAAGAATACGCCGCCGCGCACGTACGCGCCGTAGACCGCCTGCCCCCACCCCGGCACGAGGAGGGAGCGCACGAACGCGCCGGCGGGGGAAGGTCCCTGGATCGGCTCTACCGTGTCGGTAGGGAGAGGAATCGGCTCCGGGAGTTCTTGCGCCGCGAGCGCCGTCGGCGCGGCGAAGGTCATGAGCGCGACCGCCGCCAGCAGGCGAAGCGATCCGGCGGTTTCACGCATTCATGCCTCCCCCGCGCATTGCACCGCCTCCTCGGCGCTCGCCATGGGCCTGCCGTGGCCCGGGCGAGTCACCACCGGGAGCGCAGCGGGCTCGATACACACTCGCAACACCCTCACGCCGTCGGGCTCGCGCAGCTCGCCGTCGAGCTGGAAGAAGAGGGGGTCGGCGCCGGTCGCCGCGATCTCGACGGCCGTGCCCCGGTCCATGAACACCTTCGGCATTCCCACGTGCTTTCCGAAAAGCACTCTCGGGAGCGTGCGTATGATCTCCAGGAAATTCAGCTCTTCTACTACACACGTATCCAGCAGGCCGTCGTCGGGCCGCGCCCCGGGGAAAACGTGGAAGCCGCCCGCCAGGCAGTGCCCATTGCCGACGGCGATGATCATGACCCGTCGCTCGGCCTCGTCGCCGTCGATCCGGATCCGGAGCGGGATCGCCTTGTACCGGGCGAGCGCCCTGACCAGCGCGACCATGTAGCTGACCACGCCGTGCAGGCGCGGGAGACGGCGCATCTGTCGAACCACCTCGACGTCGATCCCGGTGCCGATCCCGTTGACGAAGTACTCGAGCCCGCCGTCCCACTCGGCGCGCCCGACGTCGAGGTCCCGGACCCGGCCGCCGGCAACGGCGTCGTAGGCCAGCTTGCGGTTCGTGCCCCCGAGCGCCGCCTTGACGAAATCGTTTCCGGTGCCGATCGGCACGACCGCCAACGCCGACCGCCCATCGGCGCCGTTGTCCCGGGCCTGGAGCAGGCCGTTCGCGACCTCGTGGATCGTCCCGTCGCCTCCGGCCGCCACGACGATGCGCGAGCCACGGCTCGCGGCCGCGCGCGCCAGCTCCACGGCGTGGCCGGGATCCTCCGTTTCTTCCAGGACGAAGGCGACACCCCTTCGAATCAGCTCGCGTTCGAGTTCGGGCCGGACGCGGCGCCCCGTCCCGTCCCCCGCCCGGGGGTTCAGGATCACATGAACCGGCGTGGTCATACCCGGCTGTCTCGGATGAATACCGGAAAGAGGGTCGGCGGGATCCTAGTGCA
>VSDC01000544.1:0-1662 GCA_047459275.1 Gemmatimonadota bacterium | reverse complement strand
CGATCGAGCGGCTGACCGTCGCGGTCCTGGTCAACGACCGGATCGTGGTGGAAGGCGACAGCGTGCGCATGGTGCCCCGGACGGAGGATGAGCTGCGTCAGGTCGAGGCGCTCGTACGCAACGCGGTCGGGCTCCGTCCCGAGCGGGGCGATGCGATCACGGTGGTCAGCACGCCCTTCGATCCTCGCGGGACGGTGATGTTCGCGCGGGACGAAGGTCCGGGGATCCTCGGCTGGCTGCGCATGTTCCAGCGCCCGCTGATCGGGCTGGTGGCCGCGGTGCTGATGTTCATCCTCGCGTGGCGGGTGATCCGCGCACTGTTGCCGGCGGAGCCCGCGGCTACGCCGTTAGCGGTGGCGGCCGGCGGGCCCGCCGGGAGTCTCCCCGGTGAGGGCGAAGTGGAGGTGCCGGCGCATCCCGCGATCGGCGATGGCAGGAGCCGGGTGCGGGAGCAGGTGACGGACCTGCTGTCGCGGCGGCCGGACAACGCGGTGCGCGTGCTCCGGGCGTGGCTGAGAGACTGACGGAATGGCGATGGCGAGAACGGCGCTTCGGGAAGCCCGGCTCAAAGCCGAAGACCTGACGGGTCGGCAGAAGGCGGCCGTGCTGCTGATGGCCCTCGGCCCGGAGGCGTCGAAGCCCATCACCCAGGCGCTCACGCCCGAGGAAGTCGAGGAGATCACGCTGGAGATCGCCCGCCTCGAGACCGTCCCGCCCGACGTGGTCGAGGCGGTCCTGGACGAGTGGCGCCGGATGGAAGAAGCGGCGCACTCCCTCGCCCAGGGCGGCGTGGAGTACGCAAAGCAGATCCTCGAGCAGACGTTCGGGCCCCAGCGCGCCGCGGTCATCCTCAAGCGGATCGAGAGTCAGCTTCGCGAGTCTGCGGGGTTCCGGGTGCTGAGGAACGTGGACCCGCAGCAGCTCACGACGCTGCTGCGCAACGAGCACCCGCAGACGATCTCGCTCATCCTGGCTCATCTCGAGCCCGGGCTCGTGGCGGATGTGCTGAAGCAGCTCGATCCCAAGCTGGGCGCCCTGGTGCTGTACCGAATGGCGCGCATGGACAAGGTGATGCCGGACGTGCTGCAGGCCGTCGAGCGCTCGCTCGGGAGCGATGCCACCGTGAACCTCGCCCAGGACATGACGCGGGCTGGGGGGCCGGCAGCGGTCGCGGCGGTCCTCAACCACGTCGCCGGGTCCTTGGAGAAGGATCTCCTCGAAGGGATCGCGCGTCAGGATCCCGAGCTCTGCGAGGAGATCAAGAGCCTGATGTTCGTCTTCGAGGACATCGTGCGCCTCGACGACCGGGCGCTGCAGCGGGTGCTCCAGTCGGTCGACGCGCGCGAGCTCGCGCTCGCGCTCAAGGCCGCGAGCGACGAGGTGAAGTCTCGAATCCGGTCCGTGATGTCCCAGCGCGCGGCCACGGCGCTCCAGGAAGAGATGGAGCTCCTCGGCCCGGTGCGCCTGCGCGACGTCGAGGAGGCGCAGGCCACGATCGTCAAGACGATCCGCGCGCTGGAGGAGAGTGGGGAGATCGTCATCGGCGGAGCAGCGGATGAGGTCATACTCTGAGCGGCCGGGTGTGGTCCCACCCCAGGAGGACAGCGGGCTGAAGCCGCGGGAGTGGCGGCTGCAGGACACGCGCGAGCCGGAACCCCCGCC
>VSDC01000543.1:0-1663 GCA_047459275.1 Gemmatimonadota bacterium | reverse complement strand
CGGGCTACCCCTCACCCTCTTCCTGCAGCGCTACGTCCGCGGGACCTGAGCGGGCCGCGTCCCCGCGCTCCGCCTCGGCCGCATCCTGGGCGATCTATCGGGGCCACGCACCCACGATGTGGCCGGGCCGCGTCCCCAGCAGCTGCACGCTACGTCCGCGCCACGCGGGCAGGCTCGAACACGTGCTCCAGGATGATCCGCTTCACATCCGTCGCGGCGACGACGTCCTCCTCCGGAACCAGATCGAGCTCGCTCGTGATGAAGACCGGGCCGTCCGCCGGGTCGTCCGTGAGCCGGCCGTGCGAGCCCCGCACCAGCGATGCGTCCAGCGGGATGATGTCCAGCAGGTAACGGAACCCGAGCGTCTTCTGCAACAGCCGCCACGCCACCTTCAACTTCGGGAACCGGAGCTTCGGATCCACGAAAAGCTCGACCGGGTCGTAGCCGGGCTTGCGATGGATGTCGACGGTGCGCGCGAAGTCGGGCGCGCGGTCGTCGTCGAACCAGTGGTAGTAGGCGAACCACCGGTCCGCCCGCGAGACGGCCACGAGCTCGCCCGAGCGCGGATGGTCGAGCCCGGCCTCTCGCTTCCCCTCCTCGTCCAGCACGACCTCGATCCCGTCGACCCGCTCCAGGAGCTGCTTCACCTCGGCGACCCGCTCCGGCCGCTTCACGTACACGTGGGCGACCTGGTGGTCGGCGACGGCGAACGCCTCCGACGCGCCGGCGTCGAGCTGCTCCCGCCCGAGCTCCTCCTTCACCCGCAGCAGCCCCGCCTCCCGCAGGACCCGGTTGATGAAGATCGCGCCGCGGACCTCCGTGATCCCGTACTCCGAAACGACGATGACGCGCGTGCCGTCCCGTCGCACGTGCTCGATCAGGTCGCCGCAGACCGCGTCGATCTCGGCCAGGTCCTTCGCGATCGCCGGGTCGTTCGGGCCGAGCTTCTGAAGCCCGTAGTCCAGGTGCGGGAGGTAGACCAGCGTGAGCGTCGGACGGTGCTTGTCGTAGACGTACTTCGCGCAGTCGGCGATCCACCGGCTCGAGACGATGTTCGAGTTCGGGCCCCAGAAGTTGAAGAGCGGGAAACGGCCGAGCTTCTCCGTGAGCTCGAAGCGCAGCTCCGGCGGCTCGGCGTAGATGTCCGGGATCTTCCGCCCGTCCGCCGGATACATGGGCCGCGGAGTGACCGACCAGTCCGCCGTGCTGTACATGTTGAACCAGAAGAACAGCTTGGCGGTCGTGAAGCTGGGGTCGATGCGACGCCCGGCGTCCCACACCTTCTCGCCCTGGACCAGGTGGTTCGACTGGAGCCAGAAGCGGATCTCCGCCGTGTCCCGGTGATACCAGCCGTTCGCCACCGCGCCGTGGTCCCGCGGGAGCGCGCCCGTCGTGAACGTCGCGTGCACGGTGCTCGTCACCGCGGGGAGGACCGTCCGGAGCGGACGCATCCCGCCCTCCCGCGCCAGCTTCGACAGGTTCGGCGTCGCCTCGCCCAGCAGCTTCGGCGTCAGCCCGACGACGTTCAGGACCAGGGTTCGGTTCATCGCACTCACCTACCTCGGGCTGGCGACGGCCCCAGGACGCACCTCCGCCGCGTCCGAGCGTGCCGCGTCCGAGCGTGCCGCGTCCGAGCGTGCCGCGTCCGAGCGTGCCGCGTCCG
>VSDC01000076.1:0-8123 GCA_047459275.1 Gemmatimonadota bacterium | reverse complement strand
GATCCCGGGTCGGGGCGCCGGCGCATCCAGTACCGGTCGCTCTCGCCGGGGTGGGGACGTGCGGGCTGCAACATGCGCACCACTCGTCGCACCGGAGTTCGCGGTCGGGCCGGCGCCGGGTCCCGCACGCGGGGGCCGGTGTCGGCCCCGCTCTCAGGCCCGGGGTCGGGGAACGGATGTTGCCCGGATAACGGTGTCATGAACGCGACGATGACGCGGCTTGGCGCCGTGGGACCCTACGCCGGCGGCGCCTTCGTTCTGTGTGCGGCCGCAGTGGTGGCCACCGTGCTCGCCGGACGGGACGACGGCGCGGAAGAGGACGAGGCCCAGACGTACGTCTCGGCCGCCGCGGTGCAGGGGACCGTACCCTCGCGGCCGGCCCGCCCCGAGCCGGGTCCGGGGGCCATAGCGGAGAAGCGGCACCCGGGCCACGACGCGGATCTCGCTCCGCCGATCCTGGACCCGCCGGTCCTCGGCGTGCGGCTCCACTGGATCCGCGACAACTTCGGGGAGCGCCGCGGCGCGCGCCGCCACGCGGGGGTCGACATCCTGGCGGCCCACGGCACGCCGGCCCTCGCGGCGGTCGATGGGTGGATCTGGCAGATGAAATGGGACGACAAGGGCGGGCGCATGCTGTACCTGCTCGAGTCGTCGAGGCGGTATCTCCTGGGGTACGCGCACCTGGACGCATACGCGCCCGATATGGTGGTCGGCCGGCCGGTGCGGCGCGGGGAAGTCGTCGGCTACATCGGCGAGACGGGGAACGCGGCCGGCTCTCCGCACCTGCACCTGTCGGTCATCCGGATCCGATCGCCCGAACGATGGTGGGACGGCGTCGCGGTCGATCCGTACCCTCTCCTCCTCGAGGGGCTCGTGCCGTGAGCCTCCTCAATGCACCAGCCCGACCTTGCGCGCGTGCTCCGGCGCGGGGTGCCCTTCGCCGCCGAACTGGTTGTAGTCGCGGGCCGCGCGGTTCATGAGCGCGGTCAGCGGCGAGGGGGAGAGCATCGAGGCGAGCTCCATGCCGGGCACCGCGTCGCGCCCGCGGCCGTCCGTTCCCGGGAGCATGCGGTTCACGAGCCCGAGCAGCTCGGCGGTGGCGCCGGGCATGAGATCGTGCGCCAGCCCGACGAGGCGGGCCTGCCACCCCAGCGTCACCTCGGCCTCGCCACGGCGCGTCGCCTCCACGATCCGCCGGGCGGCGCGCTCGGCGCTCATGGAGGTGAAGGGCAGAGCGTCGCCGAGGCTGAACCAGGTGAATTCCCGTGCCTGACGACCCTTGAAGAGCGCGTTCACGGGCGAGCCGGTCCGCATGAGGCCGGGCACGATCGTGGTCACGACGATCCCGTCCTTCGCCAGCTCCGCCCGCGCGCCCTCCGAGAATCCGCGGAGCGCGAACTTCGCCGCCGAGTAGGGCAGGAGGTGCGGGATCGCGATCTTGGCGCCGATCGACGTGATGTTGACGATCCGCCCCTCGCGGCGCACGCGCATCTGCGGCAGCACGGCGAGGGTGCAGTTGACGCTCCCCCAGAAAGTGACCGCCAGCGCCTGCTCGTAGTCCTCCCAGGTCATCGTGGCCATGGGGCCGACCTGGATGATCCCCGCATTGTTGACCAGGATGTCGATCCGGCCGAACCGATCGCTGACCCGGTCGACCATGTCCTGGACGCGGTCCCGGTCGGAGACGTCGCAGACGGTGGCGAGGACTTCGGCGCCGCGGGCGGCCAGATCGCGGCGGGCGTTCTCGAGCTCCGGCTCGCTCCGGGCGCAGATCGCGACGCGGCAGCCGCGCCGGGAGAATTCCCGGGCCAGCAGGAGCCCGAGCCCGCGCGAGCCGCCGGTGATGAGGACGCTCCGGCCGCGCAGGTCGATCGCCCGTCGGCGTTGCAGGAGCTTGAGGCCGACATAGGCGGCCGTGGCGAGTGCGGTGGTGCGTACGGCAGCGCGTGCGAGCATGGGCTGCGTCGTCTCTCGGGTGGTGCATCGAAGCCGCCGTGGCCGGCGGCATTCCCGGGGGTGAAGCCGGGGCAAGATGCACGCCCGAAAGCGGTTGCCTGACCGCGGGCCCGGCCGTATCCTACCCGCGTCACGCGGCAGGAGCGTACCCACCTCACGGCACCGATGTCGAAGTCCGACGAAACCCCGTTGATGCAGCAATGGCGCGAGGCGAAATCGCGCCACCCGGATGCTCTCGTCTTCTTCCGCGTTGGCGATTTCTTCGAGCTGTTCCACGAGGATGCAGAGGAAGCGGCGCGGCTGCTCGGCCTGACGCTGACCTCGCGCAACAACGGCGCCGCGGCGAACGTCCCGATGGCGGGCGTGCCGGTGAGGGCCCGTGACGAGTACATCCAGCGACTCGTCCGGATGGGTAGGCGCGTCGCCATCTGCGACCAGGTCGAGGACCCCGCCGAGGCGAAGGGGATCGTCCGGCGCGAGATCACGGAGACGATCACGCCGGGCGCGGTGCTCTCCGACGTGCTCCTCTCGGAGCGGCGGAACAACTTCCTGGTCTCGCTGGCGGAGGCCGGGGGCGGGGCGATGGCCCTCGCGGCGGCGGACGTGTCGACCGGGGAGTTGCTCGTCGTGCAGGTCGAGCCGGCCGCGCTCGAGGCGGAGCTGGCGCGTCTGGAGCCGGCGGAGCTGCTCCTCCCGGCGAGCTGGGAAGGGCGGCGGATCCCGGGGTCGGACGGCGTCAGCCTGACCCATCGCCCGGACTGGCTCTTCGACCCGGCGATCGCGGCCGACGAGCTGCGGCGCCGCTTCCGCGTCCACACGCTGGACGGCTTCGGCTTCGAGGACGGGGACGACGCCCTCGTCGCGGCGGCCGGCGCCCTCGTCGCCTACCTGGCCGAGGTGCAGCCGCAGGCGAGCGAGCACCTGCGCCCGCCGCGGATCGAGCGCCCCGGCGTCGGGATGGCGCTGGACGAGATGACGCGGCGCAACCTCGAGCTGGTCGAGCCGCTCCGCCCGGACCTGGCCGGCCGCATCGGCGGGCGCGCCGGCACGCTGATCGAGGTCGTCGACGAGACGCTCACCGCCATGGGCGGGCGGCTGCTCCGTCGCTGGATCCTGCGCCCGCTGGTCGTGGCCGAAGAGATCTGGCGGCGCCAGGACGCGGTTGCGGAGCTGGTCGATGCGCCCTCGGTGCGGCGTCGCCTGCGGGAGGAGCTGAAGGGGATCCGCGACCTCGAGCGTCTCGCCGCGAAGGTGGGCGCGTGCCGGATCACGCCCCGCGAGCTGCGCGCCCTCGGCGATTCGCTGGACCGCCTCCCCGCGCTGGCGGATGCGCTGGCCGACGCGTCCGCACCGATGCTCCGGGAGCTCGCCGCCCTGGACCGGCTGGAGGACGTGCGCGACCGGATCGCCCGCGCCCTCTCCGACGACCCGCCCGCGACGCTGGGCGAGGGTGGCGTGATCCGGGAGGGTTACAGCGCGGAGCTCGACGAGCTGCGCGCCATCCGCGACGGCGGGCAGGAGACGATCGCCCGGCTCCAGACGCTGGAGCGCGAGCGGACGGGGATCCCGTCGCTCAAGGTCGGCTTCAACCGCGTCTTCGGTTACTACATCGAGGTCACGCGCGCCCACCTGGACAAGATTCCGCCCGACTACCAGCGCAAGCAGACGCTGGCGGGCGCGGAGCGCTTCTTCACGCCCGAGCTGAAGGAGTGGGAGGCGAAGATCCTGGGCGCCGAGGACCGGATCGCGGAGCTGGAGGCGCGGCTCTTCGGAGAGCTGCGGCGCGACGTCGCCGCCGAGCTCCCCCGGCTCCAGGCCACGGCCGAGGCGGTGGCCACGCTCGACGTCCTGGCCGCGCTGGCGCACCTGGCCGAGCGGCGCGGATACGTCCGCCCCGAGGTGCACACGGGCTACGCGCTGGAGATTCGCGGCGGGCGGCACCCCGTCGTCGAGACCATGATGCCGCGCGAGGAGTTCATCCCGAACGACGTCGTCCTGGACGAGGACGCGCGGATCATGATCCTGACCGGGCCGAACATGGCGGGGAAGAGCACGCTGCTCCGCCAGGTCGGGCTGATCCAGCTCCTCGGGCAGATCGGCTCGTTCGTGCCGGCGGACTACGCCCGGCTCCCGGTCTGCGACCGGATCTTCACCCGCGTGGGCGCCTCGGACAACCTGGTGCGCGGCCAGTCGACGTTCATGGTCGAGATGAACGAGACCGCGGCGATCCTGCACGGCGCCACGCAGAGGTCGCTCGTGCTCCTGGACGAGATCGGCCGGGGCACCGCCACCTACGACGGCGTCAGCATCGCCTGGGCGGTGACGGAGCACCTGCACGAGGTGATCGGCGCCAAGACGATCTTCGCCACGCACTACCACGAGCTGACGCAGCTCGCGGACCTGCTCCCGGCGCTGGTCAACTACAACGTCGCGGTCCGCGAGGTGGGCGACGACATCGTGTTCCTGCGTCGTCTGGAGCCCGGCGGAGCGGACCGGTCCTACGGCATCCAGGTCGGGCGGCTCGCCGGACTGCCCGACGCGGTGGTCGAGCGCGCAAAGGAGATCCTGCGGGAGCTGGAGGGCGCCCACAGCGGCGGCGGCGTGGGGCTGGGCCGCAGGGGTTCGCGGCGGCCGGCGTCGGAGCCGCCGCCGGACCAGCTCTCGCTGTTCAGCGTCGAGCCGCCGGTCTTGGAGCGGCTCCGGAACCTGGAAATCGAACGCATGACCCCGCTCGAGGCGCTGAACGTCCTGGCGGAGCTGCAGGCCGAGGCTCGCGGGGAAGGAGGAAGACGATGAAACGCATCGCATGTGGATCTACGGCGCTGCTCGCGCTCGTCGCGGGGTGCGGCGCGGACGCCCCCATCGAGTGGCCGGAGCTCCTTCCCGATCATCCCGCGATCGCCTACCCCGTCGAACTCTGGGACCAGGGGATCGAAGGCGAGGCGCTGCTCCTGGTGCGGGTGGACGAGGAGGGCGCCGTCGACAGCGTGACCGTCGAGCGAACCAGCGGGCACGCGGCATTCGACAGCGCCGCGGTGGCAGGGGCGCGCGGCCTCCGGTTCCGGCCGGGACGAAAAGGCGATGAGGGGGTAAGTCTATGGGTGCGCCTGCCCGTGAAGTTCACGAGGGCCGGAGGCGCCGAGTTCGGCGAAGCCGAGGAAGGAGGCCCATGAAAGTCGAGGAGCGGGTGCGTCGCAACGTCGCCCCCTACGCCAATGTCCTGGAGACCATCGGGTGGACCCCGCTGATCCGCCTGAACCGCGTCACGAACGGGATCCGCACGCCGGTTTACGCCAAGGCGGAGTTCTACAACCCCGGCGGCTCGGTCAAGGACCGCATCGGTCCGGCGATCATCGAGGCCGCGGAGCGCGAAGGGAAGCTCCGGCCCGGCGGCGTCATCGTCGAGGGTACCAGCGGGAACACCGGGATCGGGCTCGCCATCGCGGCCGCGGTGAAGGGTTACCGCTGCATCTTCACGATCCCCGACAAGATGAGCCAGGAGAAGGTGCGGCTCCTCAAGGCGTTCGGCGCCGAGGTCATCGTGACGCCGACCGCGGTCCCGCCGGACCACCCGGACAACTACGTGATGATGGCCAAGCGGATCGCCCAGGAGACGCCCGGCGCGATCCTGGCCAACCAGTTCTACAACCAGGCGAATCCGGAGGCGCATTACCGCACCACGGGCCCGGAGATCTGGGAGCAGACGCAGGGGCGGGTCACGCACCTCGTCGCCTCGGCGGGCACGGGCGGGACGATCAGCGGGACGGGGAAGTACCTGAAGGAGCAGAACCCGGCCATCCGCGTGATCGCGGGGGACCCGGACGGCTCCGTCTTCGCCGAGTACCACCGCACAGGGCAGGTGGGCGAGGGGCGGCCGTACAAGGTCGAGGGGATCGGGAACGACAAGATCCCGTCGACGCTCTGGTTCGACGTCATCGACGAGATGCGCACGGTGTCCGACCGCGACGCGTTCCGGATGGCGCGGCGCCTGACACGGGAGGAGGGGCTCTTCGTCGGCGGCTCCGCCGGTCTCATCGTGCACCTCGCCGTGCAGATCGCCCGCGAGGTGGACGACCCCGATGCCCTCATCGTCTGCGTCCTGCCCGACACCGGTGAGCGCTACCTGTCCAAGGTCTACAACGACGAGTGGCTGCGGGAGAACCAGCTCCTGGACGACGGGCGCCCCGTCGCCGTGGGCGATCTCCTCGACCACAAGGACGGGGCGACGCCGGCGCTGGTCTCGGTGCAGCCCGCGACGCCGGTCCGGCAGGCGCTCTCGACGATGAACGTCCACAACATCTCCCAGCTCCCCGTCCTCCGGGACGGCGACTGCGTCGGATCGGTCGGCGAGTCGACGTTGATGGCCCGCGTGATCGAGGACCCAGCCCTCATGGACCGGCCGGTCGAGGCTCTGATGGATGCGCCGTTCCCGGTCGTCGACGAGCACATGGACGCCCAGGCGGTGGCGCGCCTCCTGACCCGCGACAACCCGGCGGTCCTCGTGCGGCGCGGCGCAGAGCTCGCCGGGATCGTGACGCGTTACGATATGGTGCGTTTTCTCACGAGGTGAGGGACGCGCGGGGCGCACAACGCGGCGGGGACCTCCCCGCCGCGCCTGATTGTTGCACTGGTGCCACAGGAACCCTGCGGGGAACGGGCAGGGTAAGGGTGGCGTGGGGTTTCTACAGATCGAGCCGATTCCTGCATGAAGATCGCTGTGTTGTTCGGGGGGACGAGCGCCGAGCGCGACGTCAGCATCGCGAGCGGCGCCGAGGTGGTGAAGGCACTGAGGGAGGCGGGTCACGAAGTGGTCGCGGTCGACACGGCCACCGGAGTCCTGAACCCGGCCGAGGAGCAACGGCTGTTGACCGCGGGGGTGAAACCCGTGCCCCCTGAGCAACAGGAGCTCGACATGCTCCGGTCGGGGGACATCACCGCCCTCGTACGGGCGCCGCAGATGGCCAACGTCGACGTGATCTTCCTCGCGCTCCACGGCGGGCACGGGGAGGGCGGCACCATCCAGGCGCTCCTCGAGCTCATCGGGATCCCCTACACCGGGAGCGGGCCCCTCGCGAGCATGATCGCAATGGACAAGGACATCGCCAAGCGACTGTTCCGCGAGGCCGGAGTGGCCACTCCCGAATGGCTCATGGCGCCGGCCACGGCCCGCGAGGTCGAGGAGGTGATCGGCTTTCCCGTCGTCGTCAAGCCGAGCAAGCAGGGGTCGAGCGTGGGGCTCACGGTGGTGCGACGCCCGGAGGATCTGGAGGCCGCGATCGAGCTGGCCTCCCGCTACGACGACGAGGTGATGATCGAGCGATTCATTCCGGGTCGGGAGCTGACCGTGCCGATCCTCGGCGACCAGACGCTCCCGGTCGGAGAGATCATCCCGCGGCACGAGATCTTCGACTACGAATGCAAGTACCAACCCGGGATGGCGGAGGAGATCTTCCCGGCGGAGATCCCCGAGGAACGGGCCCACGCCGTGCAGGAGCTCGCCCTGCGCGTCCACACGGCGCTGAAGCTCCGCAACTTCAGCAGGATCGACTTCCGCATGGATGAAACGGGCGGGCTCTGGTGTCTCGAGGCGAACACGCTCCCGGGGATGACCGCGAACAGCCTCGTCCCCAAGAGCGCGCGCGCCGCCGGGATGAGCTTCCCCGAGTTGTGCGAGCGCATCTGCCTCATCGCGCTGGAGGAACACCGGCAGCGACGCAGGGGGTAGGAACGGGCATGGCGTACCGCGACTCCATCTCGTTCGGCTTCGGGCTCACGCCCTGGGTGAAGCGGCTGATCATCGCCAACGTGGCGGTGTTCCTGCTGCTCTTCCTGGCGCCCTTCCTCGTGCCCTGGCTGGAGTTCTCGCCCGCTCGGGTGCTCACCCGGCCGTGGACTCCCCTGACCTACATGTTCGTCCACGCCGGCTTCATGCACCTTTTCTTCAACATGCTCGGCCTCTTCTTCTTCGGGCCGCCGCTGGAGGCACGCTGGGGGTCGCGGGAGTTCCTCAAGTACTACCTGATCTGCGGGCTGGGCGGCGCCGCGCTCTCCTTCGTCTTCGGGCTGTACGGCTCCGTCGTGGGCGCGTCGGGCGCGGTGTTCGGGATCATGCTCGCCTTCGCCATGAACTGGCCCAACGCGCCGATCTACTTCTGGGGGATCTTCCC
>VSDC01000075.1:0-8124 GCA_047459275.1 Gemmatimonadota bacterium | reverse complement strand
GGCGGCTCCGAGCCGGTTGATCGCCAGGGTCGGTATGGGCTCCGCCGGGAGGGACTCGGGCTCCGCGGCGGTGGGGGCGGCTGCCGCGACGACGGACTCGGCCGCCGGGTACTCGGCCGCCGTAACACCGCTGGCCGTTGCAACGTCTCCAGCCCGGGACTCGGTCGCTTCGCGCCTCGCCCGGCGGTGGCGGCGTTTCGGGGTGTTCGCCATGGCCATCGTGCTGCCCCTCGTTGCGCTCCTCGCCCTCGCCGGGCCCGCGGCGGCGCAGACGGCGGGGACCACACCCGGCGTTGCCGCGATCGACAGCGTCGCCGCCCGGCTCCTGCCGCAGATCGGCGTCACCGTCGGCGCCCGCGACGACGGCTTCCGCCTCAGCGGTACCGTCGGCATGGTGGTGGTGCTCGGGCTCCTCACCACCCTGCCGACGCTCCTCCTGCTCATGACGAGCTTCACGCGCATCCTCGTCGTGCTGCACTTCCTGCGGCAGGCGCTGGGGACGCAGACCGCGCCGCCGGCGCACCTGATGGCCGCACTCGCCCTTCTCCTCACCGGATTCGTGATGGCGCCCACGCTGCGCGAGGTGAACGACACGGCGCTCCGCCCCTGGACCGAGGGGCGAATCACCGAGGGTGAGATGCTGGCCGCCGCCGCCGTTCCGTTCCGCGAGTTCATGCTGCGGCAGACCCGGGAGGAGGATCTCGCGCTCTTCCTCGAGCTGAGCGAGGTCGGTCCCGTCGACGGCCCGGACCAGATCCCGCTCACGACGCTCATGTCCGCCTTCGCGATCGGGGAACTGCGCACGGCGTTCCAGATCGGGTTCGCCGTTTTCCTCCCCTTCGTCGTGATCGACATCGTCGTCGCCGCGGTCCTCACGAGCATGGGGATGTTCATGCTCCCGCCGGCGATGATCGCGTTGCCGCTGAAGCTGATGTTGTTCGTGCTGGTCGACGGCTGGTCGCTCGTCGTGCAGAGCCTGTTCGAGAGCTTCCGGTAGGAGGACGCTCGCGTGTCGTACGCAGTCGTGGTGGACCTCGCGCGCAACGCGCTGATGTTCTCGCTGCTGATCGGCGGGCCGCTCCTCGCGGTCGCGCTCGTGGTCGGGCTGCTCGTGAGCGTGCTCCAGGCCGCGACGCAGATCCAGGAGCAGACGCTGGTCGTGGTCGCGAAGTTCTTCGCCGTCGGCGCGATCTTCCTGATCCTGCTCCCCTGGCTGCTGCAGACGGCGGTCAAGTTCACGACCGAGCTGCTGCGTAGCCTGCCGGCGCTGGTGTCGTGAGGAGGGTGGCGTGATGAGGGAACCGTTCGACCTTCTCGCCCCCGGCGCCCCGGCGATGGTCGCGCTCCTGGCCTTCCGGCTGAGCGGGATGATGCTGGTCGCGCCGCTCTACTCGGGCAGGGTCGTGCCGGTGCCCATCCGGGTGGCCGTTCTCCTCGTGCTGACGGCGCTCCTCATCCCCGTGGCGTGGGGGCACCTGGACCGGGTGCCGCAGGTCTCGCCGGCGGCGCTGATCCAGGAGATGCTGATCGGCTTCGCGATCGGCCTCGGCGCCGCGGTCCTGATCGGCGCGGCCGAGGTTGCCGGCGACTACGTCGCGCTCCAGACGGGGCTGTCGAGTGCCGGGCTCCTCGACCCGGTCAGCGGCGGGACGGTGCCCACGCTCGGCCAGTTCACGCACCTGTTCGCGCTGACCACGTTCTTGACGTTGAACGGCCACTTCCTCGTCCTCGAGGCGCTCGCGGCGAGCACGGAGCTGATCCCGGTGGGCGCCGGGGTCGCCGGCGAGGACGGGCTCGTGGAGATGATCCTCCTGGGCAGCCACCTGTTCGCGGTCGGGCTGCGCATCGCCGCACCGGTGATCGTCGCGGCCCTGATCGCGAACCTGGCGCTCGGGATCCTGAACAAGGCGGCTCCGCAGTTCAACGTGCTGCTGATGGCGTTCCCGGTCCAGATCGGGATCGGGCTGCTCGTGCTCGCCCTGACGTTGCCGCTCCTGGCGACGTTCATCTCGAGCTGGCCGGGCATCTACGAGGGACTGGCGTCGCGCCTGATCGAGGCGCTGCGAGGGAGTTGAGATGGCGGAGGAATCGTTCCAGGAGAGGACCGAAGCCCCGACTCCGAGGCGGCGCGAGGAGGCGCGACGGAAGGGGCAGATCGCCAGGAGCGCCGAGGTGGGCACCGCGTTCGTGCTCCTCGGCGCCGCGGGTGTGGTCCACTTCGGAGGCCGTGCCCTCGGCCTCGATCTCGCCGCGCTCGTCGGCGGCAGCTTCGGGACCGCGCCGGTCCCGCCCGCGGACCTCGAGGCGATGGCGGCCTGGCTGCAGGAGTTCGGCTGGATCGTCCTCGCCGCGGTCGCGCCCGTCGTGCTCGGCATCTCGGGCCTCGCCCTCGCGGTGGGAGCGATCCAGGCGCGCGGCACGCTGGCGTGGGAGCCGATCGCGCCCGACTGGTCCCGCCTCGCGCCGCACAAGAACTTGCGCCGCCTCTTCGGCACGCGGCCGCTCGTCGAACTGGCGAAGTCGGTCCTCAAGCTCGTGATCGTGGCGGCGGCGATCTACATCGCGATCGGCGGCGCGTGGTCCGAGATCCTGGCGTTGCCGCAGCAGTCGCCCGGCGCCGTGCTCGGCGTCGCGCACCGGCTGGCGACGCGGCTCTTCCTCACCGCCGGGCTCGCGTTCCTCGCCCTCGCTGCGGCCGACTATCTCTACCAGCTCTGGGAGCACGAGCGCGGGCTGCGCATGACCCGGGAGGAGGTCAAGCAGGAGCTGAAGGACACCGAGGGCGATCCGATGATCAAGTCCCGGCTCCGCAGCCTCGGCCGCTCGCTCGCGCGGCGTCGCATGATGGCCGCCGTCCCGACCGCCGACGTGGTGGTCACCAACCCGACGCACATCGCGGTGGCGCTCAAGTACGACCCGGCGCTCGCGGCGGCCCCGGTCGTGGTTGCCATGGGGCAGCGCAAGCTGGCGCAGCGGATCAAGGAGATCGCCCTCGCCGCGGGCGTGCCGGTGATCGAGAACAAGCCGCTCGCGCGTGCGCTCTTCGCCACCGGGCGCATCGGGCTGCCGATCCCGCCGGAGCTCTACGTGGCCGTGGCGGAGGTCCTGGCCTTCGTGTATCGCCAGCGCGACGCGCTGCGTAACCGCCGGCGGAAGGAGGGTGCCGAATGAGCACGCTGGCGCTCCCTCGGCCGCAGCGGATGATGCGGAACGCCGAGCTGGCCGTCATCATCGGCGTCGTCTTCGTCGTCGTGCTCCTGGTCCTGCCGCTCCCGCCGGCGCTGCTGGACCTGATGCTCGCGCTGAGCATCGCGACGTCACTCGTCGTGCTGCTCGTGGCGCTGTACACGACCGACCCGCTGGAATTCAGCGTTTTCCCGACGCTGCTCCTGCTGCTCACGCTCTTCCGCCTGGCCCTGAACGTGGCCAGCACGCGGCTGATCCTCGGCACGGGCTCGGCGGGAAAGGTGATCCAGGCGTTCGGGGAGTTCGTCGTCGGCGGGAACTACGTCGTCGGCGTGGTCATCTTCCTGATCCTCGTCGCTATCAACTTCGTGGTGATCACGAAGGGTGCGGGGCGCGTGGCCGAGGTTGCCGCCCGCTTCACCCTCGACGCCATGCCCGGCCGGCAGATGAGCATCGACGCCGACCTGAACGCCGGGCTGATCGACGATGCGGAGGCGCGGCGTCGGCGCGAGGAGATCGCCCGCGAGGCCGACTTCTATGGCGCGATGGACGGCGCCGCCAAGTTCGTCCGCGGCGACGCCATCGCCGGGCTGCTCATCACCGGGATCAACATCCTGGGCGGGATCTTCATCGGCGTGGTGCAGCGGGGGATGCCGCTGAGCCGTGCGCTCTCCCAGTACACGCTCCTCACGGTCGGCGACGGCCTGGTCAGCCAGATCCCCGCGCTGATCGTGAGCACCGCGGCCGGCATCATGGTCACGCACTCGGCGGCGGGGAACCGGCTCGGCGTCGCCCTGGTCGACCAGGTCGCGCGGCAGCCGCGGGCGATGTGGGCGTCGTCCGGGATGCTCGCCGCAATCGGGCTGGTGCCCGGGCTCCCCACCATTCCGTTCTTCGCGCTGGCGGGTGCGGTGGCCGCGGGCGCCTACGCCTCCGGGCGACGGGAGCGGCGTCTGGCCCAGGCGGCCACGGTCACGACCGCGGCGCCGACGGCGCTCCCCGCTGCGCCGGCCAAGGAGAGCCCCGTCCACGACCTGCTCCAGATCGACCCCGTCGAGCTCGAGGTCGGCTACGGCCTGATCGGCCTCGTCGACGAAGGGCAGGGAGGCGACCTGCTCGAGCGGATCCGCCTCCTGCGCAAGCAGGCCGCCCTCGAGATGGGGCTGCTGATCCCGCCGATCCGCATCCGCGACGACGTGCGCCTCGCGCCGAACGAGTACGTCGTAAAGCTGCGCGGCTCGGAGATCGCCCGCGGCGAGGTCATGCCGCGCCAGCTCCTGGCGCTGGACACCGGCGGCGTCATCCGCCCCGTCCCGGGACAGGAGACCCGCGACCCGAGCTTCGGCATGCCCGCCCGCTGGATCGCGCCGGAGCGCCGCGCCGAGGCCGAGGCCGCAGGCTACGTCGTCGTCGAGCCGACGACCGTCGTGGCGACCCACCTCATGGAGGTCCTCAAGGCCAACGCCGCCGACCTCCTCGGGCGGCAGGACGTGCAGGAGATGGTCGACGCGCTCAAGGAGACCTACCCGGCGCTGGTCGACGAGGTCATCCCGGCCAAGGTCTCCCTCGGCGTCCTGCACCGTGTGCTCCAGCGGCTGCTCCGCGAGCGGGTGCCGATCCGCGACCTGGTCACGATCCTCGAATCCCTCGCCGACGTGGCGGACCAGACCAGGGACCCCGAGGCGCTCACGGAGCACGTCCGCCGCGCGCTCGGCAAGGCGATCGCCGAGCAGTACGTCGATGAGACCGGCTCGATCCGCTGCTTCACGATCGGGCCGCGTCTCGAGGCCGCACTCATGGAGCTCTTCAACCCGCGGCAGTCGAAGGGCGCCGGCTTCGTCAATCCGGACACGTTGACGGCGGTGCTCCGCCGTCTGGACGACCTCGTGCGCGAGCACGGCGGCGACGGCCGGCCGGTGCCGGTCATCACCCCGCCCGGTCTGCGCGTGGGCGTGCGTCGCCTGATCGAGCCGGTCATGCCGCACGTGCCGGTCCTCTCGCTGGCGGAATTGCCGTCGCACGTCAATCTGCAGAGTCTCGCAACCTGGGAGCTGCCCGATGCTGCTTGAGACGTATCGCGGCCGGGATCTGTCTCGCGTCCTGGCAAGAGTGCGCGCTACCCTGGGCGCCGACGCGATCCTCGTTCGCACGCGGCGCGTCCGGAAGGGGAGCGGCGAGATCGTCGAGGTCGTCGCGACGACCGGGGAGGAGCTGGAGGCCTTCCGCAAGCGGCTCGAGCGGGAGCCGCTGCGGCTGGCCGGCAGGTCGCCCCTGCGGCGCGGGCCGCGCATCGTCGCGCTCGTCGGCCCGGCAGGCGCCGGGAAGACCACGACGATCGCGAAGCTGGCGCTGCACCCCGTGGCGTTCGGCGACAAGCGCGTCGGGCTGATCACGCTGGACACCTACCGCGTCGCCGCGCTCGAGCAGCTCGCGACGTATGCGGAGATCATGGATATCCCGCTCGAGGTGGTCTACGGCGCGGCCGAGATCGGGCCCGCGCTCGAGCGGCTCGGCGACAGGGACGTGATCCTGGTCGACACGCCCGGCCGCGCGCCGAACCTGCCGGTCGACGGCCGGTCGTGGCGCGCGCTCCTGGAGAGGATCGGGCCCGACGAGGTGCACCTCGTCATCCCGGCCAGCGTCCGCGTCGACGTGGCGCTCGCGACCCGGGAGGCCTTCGCCTCCTGCGGCGTCACGCACGCGCTCCTGACCAAGCTCGACGAGGTGCCGGGCGAGGGCGGTGTGGTCGGGTTGGCGGAGGTGCTGAACCTGCCGGCCCGCTGGGTGTCGACGGGGCAGGAAGTCTCGACCGACCTCCACCCGGCATCGCAGCGGCTGCTGGCTTCCCTCTGCGGCCGCGCCCAATTCCTCGCCGACGTGGAGATGGCGGGATGAACGGCCAGGCCCACGCACTCCGGCGCTTCCTCATGGGGCGCGGCACATCGCCCGGCTCGGGGGGCGGCACGACGCTCGTCGTCGCGAGCGGCAAGGGCGGTGTGGGCACGTCCACCGTCGCCGCGCTCCTGGCTCTTCGCGCCGCCGAGGAGGGACGCTCGACGCTCCTGGTCGACGCCGAGGCGGGTCACGGGACGCTCCACCTGATCCTGGGCGTCGAGCCGGGGCCTGGGCTGGCCGCGCTGCGGGGCGGGATGCTGACGCCGCGCGACCTGCTCGTCCCCGTCGTCGACCGGCTCCAGCTCGTCACCGCCGGCACGGGCCAGGAGGAGCTCGGCGAACCGGTCGGGCCCGTCGAGCGGCGCGCGCTGCTCCGGCGGATCACCGAGCTGTACGGCGCGTTCGACGTCGTCATCGTCGACGCCGGCAGCCGCCTCGACGGCGTGCTCGCCGCCTGCACCGCGGCCGCCCGGCACCTGCTCCTGGTCTCCGCCGCGAACGCGATCGCCCTGGCCGCGACGCATGCCCTCGCCAAGGTCGTCACGGCCCGCGTCCCCGCACTCCCCGTATCGGTTCTCGTCAACGGGTGCGACGACGCGACCGCCGTGGCGGCTTACGGCGTGCTCCGCTCCGGGATCTGGAAATTCATCGGGCGAATGGTCCCCTTCGCCGGATCGATCCCCGAGGACGCCACACTCCGGGCCGCTGCCGCCGCCGGACGCCCGCTCCAGGAAGCCTACTTCGGCTCCGTAATCGCCGGAGCCGTCCGTGCCCTGGAC
The DNA here is from genome assembly GCA_047459275.1 of Gemmatimonadota bacterium. Classification (GTDB taxonomy): domain Bacteria; phylum Gemmatimonadota; class Gemmatimonadetes; order Longimicrobiales; family RSA9; genus CALBZE01. Next base: position 1,264 of record VSDC01000075.1, on the reverse strand, counting down.
GCCGGCCCGCTCTTCAACGCCGTCGCCGCGCCGAACACGGCCGGCACCCTGAAGATCCCCCAGCTCTGAGGGTTGAGACGATGAACGCCGCAACGCTGTGGGAGGCCTACCGGACGAGCCGCGATCCGGCGATCCGCGACGCGCTCGTCGAACAGAACCTGCGCCTCGTCCACCACGTCGCGCGGAAGATGGTGAACACGCTCTCCGTCGACGTCGAGGTCGACGACCTCATCAGCGCGGGCACCATCGGTCTGATCAACGCGATCGAGAACTTCGATCCGGGTCGCGGGCTCGCCTTCAGCACGTTCGCCGCGCCTCGCATCTGGGGCGCGATCCTGGACGACCTGCGGCGCTGGGACCACGTCCCGCGGTCCGTGCGGCGAAAGCAGCGCCTGCTCGCCAACGCGCGGGACACACTGATGAACACCCTCGACCGGGAGCCGAGCGCGCAGGAGACGGCGGAGCTCCTCGGGATCGACGTCGAGACGCTCTGGAAGTGGGAGACGGACGCCCAGGAGTCGGTCCACATCTCCCTCGATACGCCGCTCGCGACCGACGACCGGAACCGGACCACGCCGCTCGACATCCTCGTCGGCGACGAAGGGACCACTATCGACGACCGGATGACCCGGGAGGAGGAGGTCGCACGCCTGCGCGAGGAGATCCTCGCCCTCGACGAGCGCGAGCGCCTCGTCCTCTCGCTCTACTACTACGAAGAGCTGAAGCTGCACCAAATCGCCGCGATCCTGAACCTGACGGAGTCGCGCATCTCGCAGATCCGCTCCCAGGCGATCCGCACCCTGCGCAGTCGCATGGGGAGCCTGCGGAAGGAGGCCGTATGAGTTCGTTGATCCTCGCCCTTGCCGTTCTCGCGCCGCTGGCGTCGACCCCGGCCGCGGAGCGTCCGTCCGCCGCGCTCCGCGAGCTCCGCGTGGTCGAGAACGAGGGACGCACGGAGGTCGTGATCCACGTGACCGGCGAGCCGCGGTACCGGCTCTTCCGACGCCTTTCGGATCCCTGGAACCCGCGGCTCACCCTCGAGATCGTGGACGCCGAGCCTGCTGGCCTCTCCGCGCGCTACGCCGGGATCCACCGCGGCGGCGTGCGCGAGCTGCGCATCACTCCGACGGATTCCGGCACGGTGCAGCTCGCGATCGGCCTCTCCAGCGCGGGCGACCGGGCGTTCGGCGTGGTACGGCGCGACGGCGCGATCGTGGTCTGGATGCGGAACGGCGCCGCTCCGTTCGAGCCGTGGAGCTCGGGG
>VSDC01000074.1:0-8135 GCA_047459275.1 Gemmatimonadota bacterium | reverse complement strand
GGACCCGGGCGTCCGTGAACGGCGCACGGCGGTTGTTCCACCCGATGTAGTAGAACGTGCGCCCCGGGAAGGCGAAGAGCTCGAGCGCGTCGTTCGATCGGATCTGCGCCGCCTGGTCCGGCGAGACCGGGATGTCGACCTGAACCCCGCCGGTCACCAGCTCCGCCAGCATTGTCGGCGCCTCGGGTATGATGCGGAAGAAAATCCGCTCCAGCGCCGGAGGCCCGCCCAGGGCTTCAGGGAAGTCAGGGTTGCGCTCCAGGACCAGACGCTCGTTCGCGCGGCGTTCCACAAAACGGTACGGCCCGCTCCCCACCGGGCTCAGGTTGAAGGGTGCGGTCCGGAGCTGGTCTGCGGAAATGCCCTCCAACAGGTGCTTCGGCACCGGTGCCCACCAGAAGTCCTCGACCGCCTGGGCGTGGGGGCGGATGAAGTCGAACCGGATCGTGAACGAGTCGACGACCGTGGCGCTCTCGACCTGCGACAAATACGCCGACGCGAGGAGCGAGGCCGTGGTCGAGTCCTTGGCCAGGTCGAAGGTGAACTTCACGTCCTCGGCCGTGACGGGCACGCCATCGTGCCACCGCACGTCGCGCCTGAGCCTGAAGATCACTGCGGTGTCTCCCAGCATCTCCCACGACTCGGCCAGGTACGGTCGCGGCCGCAGCTGGGCGTCGTACTGGATGAGCGGCGTGAAGAGGGCGTATTTGATCAGCTCATCCGTGTAGATGTCGGTGTTGACGACCGGGTTGAAGGCGCCGAAATCGGCGCGCATCCCGACGACGACGCTCCCGCCTCCCGCGGCCGTGGCGGCCCGATCGCGGCCGCAGCCGGCCACGGCGACGGAAAGGGCGAGGACCGTCGCCGCGAGGCGACGACGGCCGACGGTCCGACGCACGTCCTGAACTGCCATCCACCCCTCCGATCCCAACGGTTCCGATCAACGGCGCCAGGTCCACTCCTCGGAGCGGAACCGGTCCACAAGAACGCGGGCTCTGTCCTCCAGCGCCGCGAGGCACGGGTCGTCCTCGAACCGCACGCCGAGCGCCTCCTCGAAGCCCTCGCGGAGCGCCGCGACCAGTTCGCCCCAGGACGGAACACGGCCGAGGACGGCCTCCAGGCAGGTCACGCCGGAGGCGGCATGGGCGGACGAGCCGAGCAGCTCGGCCGCCTCGCGCTGGTCGCCGGACAGGAGGAGCGAGCCATGCTGGAGCAGGACCCGCCGCTCCGCACGCTGCGCGCTACCCACCAGCTTCCGGCCACCCACGACCACCTCCCCCGGCGCCGCGGCGACGAAACAGGGAGCGGCCCAGTCGGCCGCGCCGCGTCGCATCCACCCCGGCCGCTCGGGCGCGACTTCGGCCGGGACGCCGAGGCGTACGAGCCCCGCCACCAGCGCGCGGTTGACCGCACGGTACGTCTCGCGCGGCGAGCCAAGGACCCCGACCGGCACGACGACGGAGTACGTCGCCTCGCGGTCGTGGTAGACCGCCATCCCGCCGGTCGGCCGCCGAACCACATGGATGCCGCGAGACGCGGCGGCGGTTGCAACATCAGGACCAGGCGCGGCCTGGTTGCGCCCGAGCGACAGACACGGCGGGTCCCAACGATACAGGCGGAGGGACGGCCGCCCCCCCGCCTGCACCCGCTCCAGGAGCGCCTGGTCCACCGCCATGTTCTCCGCGCCCGTGCGCGGCCGCTCGTCGACGATCAGGTGCCAGCGCATCCCCAGCCGTCCGACTCGCCCGGCGCGGACGCCCGCGCCCGCGCCGGGGTGCCGACCGTCAAGCGACGCCGCCCACCGCCTCGTACGCCTCGACCGGCGGGCACGCGCAGACCAGGTTGCGGTCGCCGGCCACGTCGTCGATCCGCCCGACCGACGGCCAGAACTTGTGCACTCGCGTCCACGGCGCCGGGAAAGCGGCTTCCTGCCGGGTATATGGACGATCCCACTCGTCGGCCGTCACCGCCTCCGCGGTGTGCGGTGCCTTCTTGACCGGGTTGTTCGTCTTGTCGAACCGCCCTTCCTCGATCCCGCGGATCTCCTCGCGGATCCCGATCAGCGCGTCGCAGAAGCGGTCCAGCTCCTCCAGGGACTCGCTCTCCGTCGGCTCGATCATCAGCGTCCCGGCCACCGGGAAGCTGACCGTCGGCGCGTGGAAGCCGTAGTCCATGAGGCGTTTGGCGATGTCGATCGCGTCCACGCCCGTGGCACCCTTCAGCGGACGCGGGTCGATGATGCACTCGTGCGCGACGGTGCCCGACCGGCCGCGGTAGAGGACCGGGAAATGCGCCTCGAGGCGCTTGGCGATGTAGTTCGCGTTGAGGATCGCGATCGCGCTCGCGCGCTTGAGCCCCTCGGGACCCATCATGCGGATGTACATCCACGGGATCGGCAGGATCGCCGCGCTCCCCCACGGCGCCGCCGAGACCGGGCCGATCGCCTGCTCGCCGCCCGTCTTCACCACCGGGTGCCCGGGCAGGAACGGCGCCAGGTGCGCGGCCACGCCGATCGGGCCCATCCCCGGGCCGCCGCCGCCGTGCGGGATCGTGAACGTCTTGTGCAGGTTCAGGTGGCAGACGTCGGCGCCGATGTCGCCCGGCCGGGCCAGCCCGACCATGGCGTTCATGTTCGCGCCATCCAGGTAGACCTGCCCGCCGTTCTCGTGCACGATCCGGCAGATCTCCTTGACGTCCTCCTCGAAGATCCCGTGCGTCGACGGGTAGGTGATCATGAGCGCCGCCAGGCGATCGCGGTGCTGCTCCGCCTTGGCGCGCAGGTCGTCCACGTCGATGTTGCCGTTCTCGTCGGACTTCACGACGACCACCTGAAGCCCCGCCATCGCCGCGCTCGCCGGATTCGTCCCGTGCGCCGACTGCGGGATCAGGCAGACGTCGCGATGCCCTTCGCCCCGGGACTCGTGATACGCCCGGATCACGAGGAGCCCGGTGAACTCGCCCTGCGACCCGGCGTTCGGCTGCAGCGAGACGCGCGCGAACCCGGTGATCTCCGCCAGCCACGACTCGAGCTGGGCGAACATCTCGTGGTAGCCCCGCGCCTGATCGGCCGGCACGAACGGGTGCAGCTTCGCGAACTCCGGCCACGTGATCGGCATCATCTCGGCCGCGGCGTTCAGCTTCATCGTGCACGAGCCGAGCGGGATCATCGACGTCGTGAGGGAGAGGTCCTTCGCCTCCAGCCGCTTGATGTAGCGCAGCAGCTCGTGCTCCGAGTGGTACCGGTTGAAGACCGGGTGCGTCAGGTACGCGCTGGTCCGGGCGAACGGCGCCGCGTATCCGACGTCGACCTGGTCGGCGAGCTCGGCCGGAGACGGCACGGCCTTGCCGTCGGCGAAGACGGCGAAGAGGTCGGCGATGTCGTCCGCGGTGACCGCCTCGTCCAGCGCGATCCCGATCGCGGCATCGCCGATCGGGCGGAGGTTGATGCCGCGCTCACGGGCCCGCTCCAGGTACGCGTCGCGCCGGTCGGCGCCGACCTCGACGCGGATCGTGTCGAAGAACGTATCGTGGGCGACCCGGTGGCCGAGACGCCGCAGCCCCTCGGCCAGGACGCACGCCAGACGGTGCACCCGCTCGGCGATCCGCCGCAGCCCGTCCGGGCCGTGGTAGACCGCGTACATCCCCGCGATCACGGCCAGGAGCACCTGAGCCGTGCAGATGTTGCTCGTCGCCTTCTCCCGGCGGATGTGCTGCTCACGCGTCTGGAGCGCCATGCGCAGCGCCATGCGCCCGGCCGAGTCGTGGGAGACGCCGATGATGCGGCCCGGGATCTGGCGCTTGTACTCCTCCTTCGTCGCGAAGTACGCCGCGTGCGGCCCGCCGTAGCCCATCGGCACGCCGAACCGCTGCGTACTCCCGACCGCGATATCCGCGCCCCACTCGCCCGGCGGCGTGAGGAGCGCGAGCGAGAGCAGGTCCGCGGCCACGGTGACCAGCGCGCCCGCCTCGTGCGCCCGCTCGACGAACGACCGGTAGTCGTAGACCAGGCCGTCCGTGGTCGGGAACTGCAGCAGCGCGCCGAAGACCCGGTCCGTGAACTCGAAGCGCTCGTGGTCGCCGACGACGACTTCGATCCCCTTGGCCCACGCGCGCGTGCGCACCACCTCGATCGTCTGCGGGTGGCACGCCTCCGAGACGAAGAAGACGTTGCGGTCCTCGCCGCCCGCGACCGCGTAGCTCATCCCCATCGCCTCGGCCGCGGCCGTCGCCTCGTCCAGCAGCGACGCGTTCGCGATCGGCAGCCCCGTCAGATCGATCACCATCGTCTGGAAGTTCAGGAGCGCTTCCAGGCGACCCTGCGCGATCTCGGCCTGGTAGGGCGTGTAGGCCGTGTACCACCCCGGGTTCTCCAGGATGTTGCGCTGGATGACCGGCGGCGTGATCGTGTCGTGGTAGCCCATCCCGATGTAACTGCGGAAGATACGGTTCTTCGAGGCGATCTCCCGCAGCTCCCGCAGCGCCTCGTACTCGCTCTTCGGCGCCGGCAGGTCGAGCGTGCCCCGGAACCGGATCGACTCCGGGATCGCCGCGTCGAGGAGCGCGTCGACCGAGTCGTAGCCGAGAACGTCCAGCATCTTCCGGATGTCCGCATCCGTCGGCCCGATGTGCCGACGGACGAACTCATCCGTGAACCCGAGCTTGTCTTCCCGATCCATCATTTTCGAATGCCCCAGAAACTGAAAACGGGCGGCCTGTCACGCCCGCCCATGCGCTCCGTTCCCTACCGCCGCACGCCCTTGGATACCCCGGCCGGCCGGGTCGTATCCATGCCCCGGGCGGGCCGGGGTGCCGCGGCGTACGGCCGGCGCCGCCCACGCGCGGGCGGCCTCAGAACTCGTAACTCTTGCCCGGCTCCAGCACCACCGTCTCCGCCCGGTCGCCCACGAGCCGCGCGAAATGCGACGGATCCTGGCGAATCAGATCGAAGGTGTTGTAGTGCATGGGGATGACGACCCGGGGCTCGATGAACTCCACGGCCCGCGCCGCGTCCTCCGGGCCCATCGTGTAGTTGTCGCCGATGGGGAGCAGCGCGACGTCGACCTTCCCCTTGAGGAGCTGCATCTCCATGATCAGCGCCGTGTCCCCGGCGTGGTAGAGCCGCTTCCCGTTCAGGTCCAGCCAGAACCCGCCCGGCATCGTCGTGAAGGTGCCGTCCGTGTCCCCGGAAACCTGCCCGCCGTGGAGCGCCGGCGTCATCTTCGCATAGCCGAACGAGAACCGGTGCCCGCCCCCAATGCTCATCGAATGGACGTTCCTTACACCCCGCGACTCGGCGAACGCCGTGATCTCGAAGGTCGAGACCAGGAGGGCGCCCGTCTTCTTCGCCAGCGGGATCGCATCGTCGAAGTGGTCGAAATGCCCGTGGCTGACGAAGATGAAGTCCAGCTCGTCGACCTGGTCCGTCCGGATGTCGGCGACGGGATTGTTGTCGAGCCACGGATCGAACATGATCCGCAGCCCCTCGTCGGTCACGAGCGTGAAACAGGAATGGCCGTGCCAGGTCAGTCGTGCCATTGCTACCACCCTCCGTTGCGCGGGACCGGCCGGTCGGATAGGAGCGGCGTCGCCCGGCCCGCCTCGGGGTCAGGCCTCGCCGATGTGCTCCGCGTACGCGGCTTCGTCGAGCAGCTCGTCCAGCTCGCCCGGATCGGTGATCCGGATCTTGATCATCCACCCGTCGCCGTAGGGATCCCGGTTGATGAGCGCCGGGTCGGAATCCAGGGCGTCGTTCACCTCGATGACCTTTCCGGATGCGGGGCAGTACAGGTCGCTGACCGCCTTGACCGCCTCGACCGTGCCGAAGACCTCGTTCTTGCGGAACTCTTCGCCGACGTTGGGCAACTCAACGTAAACGATGTCGCCCAGCTCGCCCTGTGCGTAGTCCGTGATGCCGACGTAATAGACGTTCTCTTCCTCCGCCGGCTTGAGATATTCGTGCTCCTCCGTGTAAAGCAGCTCTGCCGGGATCTCCGACATCGTTCCTCCATCGACTGATACGAGAAACCGGGGTGAGTGTGGGGGGAGAATAGACGCGACTCCAGCGAGCGTCAAGGCCGCTCGACCCGCGGGCTCACGCGCGGTCGGGCCGGTCCGGGCCGCCGGCCGCCACCAGTGTCGGGAGGTCGTTCAACCGGCGCAGTATGTCGGCCAGGCGCCGCAGCTCGGACGCGACGACGCCGAGCGCTTCGCGGACCTGGGGATCGGTGACGCTCGGGTCGTCGAGCAGGAGCTGCACGTGGCCCAGCGCTGCGGTGAGGGGATTGTTCGCGTCGTGGCGCACTCTGCGGATCGCCTGCAAGGCCTCCGCCCACCGTGCGTCGCTCATGGGACTCTCCATGTCTGGGCAGGGGGGATGTCCTCCGGCACGCCTCACCACCCGGAGCGGCGGGAAGGAATTGTCGACCCGGGCCGGCCGGAATCGGTGCGAAGTATACGAAGCAACGATGCCGCCGATCAAGGATGCACGGAAGTTGCGGAACCTTCTTCGGGGCGGTAGAGTATGGAGAGCGACCGCGCCGGCCGGCGCGGCATGGGCCGCCGACGCCGACCCCGGGAGGCGGCGACGGCGGACCGCGGGACGCACGAGCCCGCTGGTGTCCAGCCCGATCGTCCACTCAACAAAGGAGGTGATCCTTGTCCAGTACGAGTACCTTGCGCAACCTGACACGGGCAAGCGATCGCCGTATCGGCGCATAGCCGCTGCGCAGCGGTTCAACTGTCCGCACCGACGGGTGCCGAGTACGGCATCGCGTCAGGTTGCGGAGGCCCCCTACGGCGCCGCCGGGGATCCCCGGCGGCGCTTCTTTTGTATGTGCCAGCGCTGGCTCTCGCCGTGGCGCCGGACCCGGGGGTGCGGCACCGGACGAGTCTGGCCGGTACGGAACCGGCGTCATATCTTTCGCCTGCTTCGTGATGCCGCGAACGCAAACACAAACGAAGGAGCCAACTCCATGTCCGTGGTTTCGTCCGAGATGGCGCACGCTCCGCTGACGACGCTCTCGGAAGACGAGAGCATGTTCCGCGACGCCGTCCGGCAGTTCGCCGAAGAGGCGGTCGCCCCTCGCGTCCAGGCGATGGACGCCGCGGGCGCGATCGATCCGGAGCTCCTGCCCCAGCTCTTCGAGATGGGCCTCATGGGCGTCGAGGTCCCCGAGAAGTGGGGAGGCGCGGGGCTCTCGTTCTTCACCTCCGTGCTCGTCGTGGAGGAGCTGTCGCGCGTCGACCCGAGCGTCGGCGTGCTGGTCGACGTCCAGAACACGCTGGTCAACAACTGCCTGCTCCGCTGGGGGAACGAAGAGCAAAAGGAGCGCTACTTCCCGCGCCTCACGTCGAACACCGTCGGGGCGTACGCGCTGAGCGAGGCGGGTTCCGGCTCGGACGCGTTCGCGCTGGCAACGCGCGCCCGCCGCGACGGAAACGACTGGATCCTCGAGGGCCGCAAGCTGTGGATCACCAACGGCGGCGAGGCGGGGATCTTCATCATCTTCGCGAACGCGAACCCCGAAGCCGGCTACAAGGGGATCACGGCGTTCATCGTCGAGCGGGACTTCCCCGGCTTCAGCATCGGCAAGAAGGAAGACAAGCTCGGGATCCGGGCCTCGTCGACCGTCGAGCTGATCCTGGACGGCGTGCGCGTGCCGCAGAAGAACGTGCTGGGCGAGGTCGGCAACGGGTACAAGATCGCGATCGAGACGCTCAACGAGGGGCGGATCGGGATCGGCGCCCAGATGGTCGGACTGGCCCAGGGCGCCCTCGAGCACACGCTGCGCTACGTGCGCGAGCGCGAGCAGTTCGGCAAGCCGATCGCCGAGTTCCAGGGCGTTCAGTTCCAGCTAGCCCGGATGCGCACGGACATCGAGGCCGCGCGGCTGCTGGTCTACAACGCTGCGCGCCTCAAGGACGCGGGCCAGCCATTCCTGGTGGAGGCGGCCATGGCCAAGCTGTTCGCGTCGCAGGTCGCCCAGCGCGTCTCCAGCCAGGCCATCGACCTGTTCGGCGGCTATGGCTTCACGCGCGAATACCCGGTCGAGAAGCTGTACCGCGACTCGAAGATCGGCACGATCTACGAGGGCACGACCAACATGCAGCTCCAGACCATCGCGAAGTACATGCTG
>VSDC01000542.1:0-1676 GCA_047459275.1 Gemmatimonadota bacterium | reverse complement strand
GTGTTCGCCCCCGCCGCCACGTCCCCACCCACCAGGTTGGGATTGTGCAGCTCCAACTCCGCCGTGGTCATGGTACGGCGTGCGAGGATACGGTCCCGGAATCCGGGCGCGAAGCGCTCGACCTGCGCTTCGATCGCGGCCGTCATGTCCACCGTAGAGCCGCTGGGCACGTGACAATACGCCCACGCGATGTGATACCCGTCGGGAGCGCGGGTCCGATCGAAGTTCGACGGCTGGACGAACAGGACGAAGGGTCGGTCCGGGTGCACTCCCTCCCACGCTAGCCTCTCTGCACGCGAGACCTCCTCGAACGAGCCTCCGAGGTGCAGGGTGCCGGCGAGGTTGCACTCCTCGAAGCGCCACGGCACCGGTCCGTCCAGCACCCAGTCGATCTTGAACACGCCGGGTCCGTAGCGGAACCGCTGGAGCTTCCGGCGATAGCGCGCCGGGAGGCGGGGGCCCGCAATGTCGATGAGCTGTCGCGGCGTGACGTCGAAGACCACGGCGCGCGTCGGCGGCAGCTCGTCGATGGAGCCGACGGGAGCGCCGGTTTCGATCTCTCCGCCGAGGGCGCGGAGATGCGCAACGAGCGCGTCCGCGATCCGCTGGGATCCGGCCCGCGCGATCGGCCAGCCGACGGCGTGGCCGGCCAGTCCGAGGAGCAACCCGATCGCCGCGTTCGCCGGCGTCTCGAGCGGCGCGAGGGAGTGCGCGGAGAGCCCCGCCAGGAGCGCCCTCGCGCGGTCGCCCCGGAACGCTCTCTCGACCAACCCGCGCGTCGAACGGATGGCGCGCAGGCCGAAGAGGGCCAGGGCGATCGGCGAGCGCGGCCGGTGCAGCACGGGGCCCAACACCTCCCGGACGATCGCCTCCCAGTCGCGCACGAGTGGGCCGAAGAGGCGACGGTAGGCGCCTCCATCGGGGCCAAGGGAATCCGCGGTTTCGTCGAGGTCCCGCATGAGGAGCGCCGGGGGCGCGTCGTCGAACGGGTGGGCGAGAGGGATCGGCGGGTGGACCCACTCGAGCCCGTGCTGTGCGAGCGGGAGCGTGCGGAAGAAGGGCGATGCGAGGGCGAGGGGGTGTACGGCGGAGCAGATGTCGTGGATGCACCCGGGGAGGGTGAGCTCCGCCGAGCGCACGCCGCCGCCGTACTGAGCGGCGGCTTCGCGGACCAGCACCTTCCACCCCGCTTCCGCCAGCCGGATCCCGGCGGCCAACCCGTTGGGGCCCGAGCCGACGACGATCGCGTCGTATTCGTTCATGCGTCGGGGATCGGGCGGCGAACGGGATCAGGCGCCCGAGCCGACGGTTTCCAGGCGATCCTCCCGCGTCTCGGACGTCGACGCTTCGCCCAGATACCCGCTCGCCACGCCGCCGACGACCATGAAGAGCCCGAGCCAGCCGAACCAGGTCAGCCCCTGCCCGAAGAGGAGAAGGGCGAGGATCGCGCCTACCACGGGCTCGACGCTGGCTCCGACGGAGGCCGGCGCCGCGTCGATCCGCCGCACCGCGGCGAAGTAGCAGAAGTTGGCGCCGAGCACGGCGCCGATCCCGAGCGCCATGATGTACACCCACCCGGCGAGCGACCCGGCGGGCATGGGCGTGTGCCCGGCGAGCGGCAGGAACAGCGCGAGGATGAGCGTGCCGCCCACGAGCTCGAGGAAGAGGACCTTGAC
>VSDC01000541.1:0-1677 GCA_047459275.1 Gemmatimonadota bacterium | reverse complement strand
GTGCACGATGCCGCGGGGGTGCACGATGCCGCGGGGGTGCGCGGGGCCGCGGGAGTGCGCGAGGCCGAGGGCATGTACGAGACGGAGGGCGGCAACCGTGGCGCAGCGTCTGAGGAGCTCGCTGGCGCGGCCGGAGCAGCCGTCGGACCGACCGGAGAGCCGACCGTGTCGGTCGCGGAAGTGCTGGCCCCTGTCGTCGCCCGCGAGCGGGTCCTCCGCCACGCGGCGTCGCTGCGGTGGCGCCTCCCCCCGAACTTCGACGACGTGCTCACGGAGAGCATCTACACCGCCGCGCACGGAATCGCCGAGCGCGCCGTGGCGACGGGGCTGAAGAAGGCGCGCTTCGATCTCGATCGGACTCTGGACCGCCTCCTGACGAGCCGGTGGACCGGCTTCCCGATCATGCTCCTGCTCCTGACGGTGGTCTTCTGGATCACGATCGCGGGCGCGAACGTGCCGTCGGAGCTCCTCTCGAACCTGCTGATCGGGACGATCCACCCGGCGCTGAAGTCGCTCGAGGGAGCGCTCGGGATGCCGTGGTGGCTCGGCGGGTTCCTCTTCGATGGCGTCTATCTGGCGACGGCGTGGGTCGTCAGCGTGATGCTGCCGCCCATGGCGATCTTCTTCCCGCTCTTCACGCTCCTGGAGGACTTCGGCTATCTGCCCCGCGTCGCCTTCAACCTGGACGCGCTCTTCCGCCGCGCCGGCGCGCACGGCAAGCAGGCGCTCACGATGTGCATGGGCTTCGGGTGCAACGCGGCGGGCGTCGTCTCGGCGCGGATCATCGACAGCCCGCGGGAGCGGCTGATCGCCATCCTGACCAACAACTTCTCGCTGTGCAACGGCCGCTGGCCGACACAGATCCTGATCGCCTCGATCTTCCTCGGGAGCGTCGCGCCGGCGCACCTGGCGGGGCTGGTCTCTGCCGGTGCGGTCGTCACGATCGCGCTCCTGGGCGTCGGCTTCATGTTCTTCTCATCGTGGCTCCTGTCGCGCACGGTGCTGCGGGGCGAGGCGAGCACGTTCAGTCTGGAGCTGCCGCCGTACCGGCCGCCGCGGGTGCTCCAGACGCTCTACACGTCGCTCATCGACCGGACGCTGATCGTGCTGTCCCGGGCCGTTGCCTTCGCGATGCCGGCCGGCGCGGTGATCTGGCTGATCTCGAACGTGAAGGTGGGCGGCGCGAGCCTGGCCGAGCACTTCGTCGCCTTCGTCGACCCCTTCGCCTGGCTGGTCGGGCTGAACGGCGTGATCCTGCTGGCGTACATCGTGGCGATCCCGGCCAACGAGATCGTGATCCCGACGGTCCTGATGCTCACCGTGCTGACCGCGGGGATGGAGGGCGTGGGAGCCGGCGCCGGCGTGATGTTCGAGCTGGAGTCGGCCGCCGAGATCGGCGCGCTGCTCCAGGCCGGGGGCTGGACGCTCCTCACGGGCGTCTGCCTCATGCTCTTCAGTCTGCTCCACAACCCTTGTTCGACGACGATCTACACGATCTACAAGGAGACGGGGAGCGTGAAGTGGACGGCGGTCGCGACGCTGATGCCGCTGGCGATGGGGTTCACGGTGTGCTTCCTGGTCGCGCAGTTCTGGCGGCTCTTCCTCCCGTGACGAGCCTCCGCCTTCCCCCGTAACGGACCATTGTTGACACCTTTCGATTGCGCCCCGGTCGGGTGC
>VSDC01000073.1:0-8246 GCA_047459275.1 Gemmatimonadota bacterium | reverse complement strand
GGGCATCGTGCTGGAGCCGGAAGAGTTGTTCGATCCCCGCGCGAGCGAGGTCGAGGAGGGTGTCGAGCTCCTCGCGGGAGAAGCTGTGGCGCTCCGCAGTCCCCTGCACCTCGACCAAACCGCCGGACTCCAGGGCCACGACGTTCATGTCGACGTCCGCGGCCACGTCCTCGGCGTAGTCCAGGTCGAGGCGGGGTTCGCCGGCGATGATCCCGACGCTGACGGCCGCCACCAGTTCACGCATCGGGTGGGTCGCGAGGACCCCCTGGCGCACCAGCCAGCTTCCCGCGTCGTGAAGGGCGACGGCGGCGCCGGTGATGGCCGCGGTGCGGGTGCCGCCGTCTGCGACGAGGACGTCGCAGTCGATGAGGATGGTCCGCTCGCCGAGGGCCTCGAGGTCCACGGCGGCGCGAAGCGCACGCCCGATGAGCCGTTGGATCTCCTGGGTCCGGCCGCCGACCTTGCCGCGCTCGCGCGGGGTCCGCTGCACCGTGGCCCGGGGGAGCATGGCGTACTCCGCCGTGACCCAGCCGGCCCCGGCATCGCGTCGCCAATCGGGCACGCCTTCCTGAACGGTGGCCGTGCAGAGCACCCGGGTGTTTCCGGCGGTGATGAGACAGGACCCTTCGGCGTAGGGGGCGACGTTTCGCTCGAGGGACACCGGGCGCAGCTCGCCCGGCCCCCGCTTGGCCCGTGCGACCGGAACGTTCATGGCCGACCCTCCTGGATCCTTCGGACGAGCCCCGTCGTGGAGCGACCTTCCAGGTACGGGAGAATGACCACCCTTCCGCCCGCGGCCTCGACCTCTTCGCGGCCGACCACATTCTCCGGGCGGTAGTCCCCTCCCTTGACGAGGATGTCCGGGAGCAGCGCCGCGATCAGGTCGCGCGGCGTGTCCTCGTCGAAGAAGGTGACGGCGTCGACGCAGCCGAGACCCGCGAGGACGATGGCGCGGTCCTCCTGGCTGTTGAGGGGCCGCCCTTCCCCTTTGAGGCGCCGCACCGAGTCGTCGGTGTTGAGGCCTACCACCAGCGCGTCCCCGAGGGCCCTGGCGGCGTACAGGTATTCCACGTGGCCGCGGTGCAACAGGTCGAAGCAGCCGTTGGTGAAGACGAGCGTCCCGCGCCTCGGGCGGCCGTAACGCTCGAGGAGCTCCTCACGGGTGAGCACCTTCTCCGCCGGTGCGACGGGCGACACGGATACGTTCATGGTGCGCTGGCGCGTGGAAGTTTCGACGTCTCGAGACCCCGGATCGCGTCGAGGATCTCGCCCGCCCCCTGGTCGAGGAGCCGGCGGGCGAGGGCGACGCCGACCGCCTCCGGGTCCTTTACGGGGCCGTCCACGACGCCCCGAATGAACGGCCGGCCGTCGATCCCCGCCACGAACCCGTGCAAAACGATACGCTCTCCGTCGATCGACGCGAGCGCCCCGATCGGGATCTGGCAGCCGCCCTCGAGGGTGCGCAGGAACGCACGCTCCGCGGCCGTCGCGGCGGCCGTCTCCGGGTGCTGGAGCGGGGCGACGAGGTTTCGCGTCGCCTCGTCGTTTTCCCGAACGGCGATGCCAAGGGCGCCCTGGCCCACGGCCGGCAGCCAGGCCGGCGGCTCGAGGACCTGGCGCACTGCATCCTCGAAGCCCAGTCGCCGAATGCCCGCGCTGGCGAGGATGATCGCGTCGTAGCTCCCCTCGCGGAGGCGCGCCAAGCGGGTGTCGAGATTGCCCCGCAGATCACGGACGATCAGGTCCGGACGGCGGTGGAGGAGCTGGGCCCGTCGCCGGAGCGAGCTCGTCCCGACCGTTGCCCCGGGGGGCAGCGCTTCGAGGGATTCGGCGGCGCCGGCGGCCGGGATGTAGACGTCGCGGGGGTCCTCACGCTCGAGCACGGCGCCCAGGGCGAGACCGTCCGCCAGGCGCGTCGGGACATCCTTCAACGAATGCACCGCCGCGTCCACCTCGCCGGACACGACGGCACGGTCGATCTCCTTCGTGAAAAGCCCCTTGTCCCCGATCCGGGCAAGGGGCACGTCGGTGATCCGGTCGCCGGTGGTGTGCAGGACCCGGATCTCGACCCGGAGGCCGGGGTGCGCCGCCTCGAGCCGTCCCTTGACGTGCTCGGCCTGCCACAGCGCGAGGCGGCTCCCCCGTGACCCGAGGCGTAGTTTCACGTCCCGGCTCCGACTTCCGCCGGCTCCGCTTCCGCAGGCGCCGGTTCGAGTTCCGGCTCGCCGCCCTCCCGCCGGAAGATGACCTTGAGGAGTGGCGGAGCGATGAACGTGGTCAACATGACCATGATGAGCACCGCGCTGAAGACCTCGGACGAGAGGATCCCGCGACGCAGCCCGATGTCCGCGAAGATCAACCCGACTTCGCCCCGGGGAACCATCCCCACACCGATCGCCAGGTGGCTGAGCTTGTTCTTCCCCCAGCCGACCGAGTAGCCGCTAACGATTTTTCCGATGACCGCCAGGATCAGGAGGGCGCCACCCACACCCAGAACTGCGGGGTTGAACGACTCGCTGCCGGGGAGGAAGAGCGAGACGTCGACCGAGGCGCCGATCGACACGAAGAAGAGCGGCGTGAAGATGTCGGCGACGGGCTCGACCTTCTCGACGATCAGATCGAACTGGTTCGTGGAGGAGAGAACGAGCCCGGCGGCGAAAGCCCCGATGATGAGCGCGGACCCGGCCAGCCCGGCGAGCGCGGCGATCAGGAGCGCGAAGCTGATCGCGCTGACGAGGAGCACGCCGCGCACGCGCATCTGGTCGACCAGGTTGAAGAGCTTCGGCGCGATGAAGTTGCCTATGATGACGGCAGCCACCAGGAAGCCGACGGCGATCGCGAAGACCTTGGCAATCCCGAGGATCGAGAGCGCGGCACCCGCGGCGAGCCCGGAGACGATCGCCAGGATGACGAGGCCGAGGACGTCGTCCACGACGGCGGCTCCGATGATCACTCGCGCCTCGGGCGTGTGGATGCGCTTCAAGTCGGACAGGACGCGGGCCGTGATCCCGACCGAGGTCGCAGTGAGCGTGGCGCCGACGAAGATGGCCACCATCGTATCGGTGATCCCCTCGGCGTGCACGCCGATGTCCGGCTGCACGATCATCCAGTAGAGGAAGCCGAGCAGGAACGGCGAGACGACGCCGACCACGGCCACGAGCGAGGCGGCCGGCCCGACGCGGAACATCTCCTTGAGGTCCGTCTCCAACCCGATCTCGAAGAGGAGGAGAGCGACGCCGACTTCCGCAAAGATTCGGATCGTCTCGTGGATCGGACCGTCCGCGGGGATGACGCCGAGGACGCTGCCGCCGAGGATCACGCCGGCAACGAGCTCGCCGAGGACCGCCGGTTGACCGATCCGCTCCGCGAGCTCGCCGAACACCTTGGCGGAAACGAGCATCGCAATGAACACAAGGAAGAAATGCTCGATCCGCACCCCACCCTCGGCCGGCGCCGCGGCCACGAGGAACGGAATGAGGGCCATCAAGGGGATCAGCCGCAAGCTCCAGCGCTTCATGGCGAAATCCTTATTCGTGTTGGGGTTGAAAGGCCCACCGCAGGCACGGCGGCGGCCCGGCGGCCCGCTCACCGCTACGACTCGGTGGAACTACCACTGTGACTGGGCGCCGTCCACGATCTGACGGGTAAGGTCTTGGATCGCGACCGCCCTACCATCCTCGAACGTCTGCGACGCCAAGTTGTACGTCCCCCGACCGGTGAGTCGAGACGACTCCCAGAGGATGACGTTTCGCTTGGTGTCGATGAGCTGTATCGCGATCGAGACCTGGACCTCGTGCTCGAGCACCTGGCTCGGCCGGTCGGCGCCGCCGGGTGTGTAGTTCCGGGCGACGTCATCGTAGCCGACGATGCGGCCACGAACGATCACGTCCGCCACCTCTCTACCCGCCGGGCGAACCCCGAGTCGACGCGGCAGCTCGGAGAAGAGCTCCTCGTAGACGAGTTGCGGGAGGTCGAAATAGACGGTCTCGTTCTCGAACGGCTCAACGAAGATGGTCTTTATGCTGGACGGGAACCCGCCGCCTCCGCTGAAGCCGTAATTGCACCCGCCGAGGACGAGCAGCCCGAAAAGCAGTGCGAGACTACGGCGCATGGGGCGTCCAAATGTCCGGTGCGAACGGCTCGACACGTTCGACCTCGTCCAGATCCAGCGTCAGTTCCGTAAAGGCCGCCCAGTCCCTGTAGACCGCTTTCCGAGGGAGACCGTGCGGCCCCGTACCTTCCAACTCCACGGTGTACCGGCGTCCGCCCACGTTCCACTCGACGCGCCTCAAGCGGCCGGCCTCGAGGAGGTACGTCCAGCGTTCGCCATTGCGCTCGAAATCGAGCCTCGTCTCATCGCCTTCCGCGCTGGCTCCAACCAGGGTTGCCTCTTCCGGCGGAAAGACGACCCCCAGGACGCTCCAAAGCAGCGGCGCAGGCGGCACCGCGTCCGGCGGCACGTCCCGCGGCAACCTCAACTCGCCTCCGACGACCGCAGCGCTCAGGTACCCTTCCCCGCGCGGGCCGAAGAGGTCGAGGCGGGCACGATACGGAGGCTCGACTCGAGCGACGCCGCGCCCGGTAAAGCGCGCGTCCGGTTCTCGCGCCGTCCAATCGAAAAGGATGTGCAGCGGCGCCGAAGGCGCAGTGGCCCGCACCGCCTCGGTCTCGAGCTCGCGCACGATCGGCCGCTCGGGAGCGGCGGACCGGGCGGTGCAGGATGCAGCCGCAATTGCCGCTGTCAGCGCGAAGATACCGGTCGTAACCCGCATGGGCTTGTGAAGTCAGGCAGTATACTCGGGCCTCCGGACCGCGTCAACCCGCGGCGGGGCTCAGTAATTGTAACCGAAAAAGACGTCGATGAACGGGTCCCCGAACTCCGTGCCGCGCCCGAAATCGACGGGCGGATCCCCGCCGAAACGGAAGCGCCGGCCGATGTCGACGCGGAGCACGAACGGCGGGATGAGCGGCGACCGAAGCCCGATCCCGTAGCTCCCCCAAAGCCCCTCCGGCTCCCGGTCCTCGAGCCAGCTCGACCCTGCATCGGCGAAGATGGCCCCCTCGATCCCGGGTAGGCGCAACGCGCCGATGAAGGGGGCCCGCAAGCCGATCGAACGGGAGATCGGGAAGCGCCACTCCTGGTTCAGCAGCACCGCGCGCGAGGCGGCCAACGAGTGGCGCGGGTAGCCTCGCAGGCGGTGCGCCCCGCCGAGCGCCGTGCGCGCCGGGATGGCGCCGGTGCTGAAGAACCCGTACACGCGAAGGGCGTAAGCGCTGCGCAGCGACGTCCGGTAGTACCGCCGGTAATCGGCGGAGAGCGTGTAGAACTCCGCCGCGGCGGCGCGTGCCGCGACGCCCAGGGCATCGTCGGGCACTCGACAGGAGAAGCAGGTCGAGAACCCGACCGTGATGTTGTACCGCTCCCCATCGATCGGCCCCGTCGCCGTCCACAGGGTGTTGTCCTTCACGTAAGACAAGAAGTTGCTCGCGAGCACCCCGGACCGGCTGAGGCCGCGGATCCCGTCCCCCGCCCCATCGGCGGCGAAGATGCCGAGGCCGGAATCTCCTACATCCCGCCGGTCGCTTCGTTCCAGGCCGACATGCAGCTCGACCCTCTCATAGCGCGAGAAAGGATAGCTGGCGATGAACTGCACGCCGTAGGTGGTCTCGTCGTAGAGGTCGAGGGCGACATCGCGGAAGAGCCCGCGATAGCGGAACACGCCGATCCCGTAGTTCAGCCGTTGCGACTGATCGAGGTAGAGGAGGCTGCCGCTGAAGTTGTCGAGGATGTCGCTCATGCGTTCGGCCTGGATCGCGGAGACGCCACCGAAGAAGAGGTGGTCGCCGAGCATGTCGCTGGCAAGGAACTGGATTCCCTGGGCGGCGCCGAGTCCCGGTGCAATGAACGCGTCACCCCCGGCCAGGTCGAGAGAGATCTGCCGCCACGACGTGTAACGCCGCGGTTCAGCCGTGGCGCCGCGGTCCGCATCGCGCTCGAGCCACTGCCATCCGAGCGCGGAGGCTGCTCCTGTCTGAGGCCCGGTGGAGGCGGTGTCGTGACCGGCGGGGCTGGAATCGGGGAGCGGCGCCTGGCCCAGGGCGATCCGGGGCATGTGCAGCGTGTCCTCCCCGAAGGCGAGGCGATAGATCCTGTACGTGCCCTCGACGTAGCCAGCGAAGACGAGGCCGCGATCGTCGGGAAGCCAGACCGGGTCGAAGGCGCCGCCGGCGAGCGAGGTGAGCCGCCGACCATCGCCCCGGATGTCGACGACGTAGAGATCCGGCGTGCCATTCCGATCGGACGTGAACGCGATGCGCGAACCGTCGCGGGACCACCGGGGAGAGAGGTCCCTCCATGGGCCGTGCGTGAGCGGCCGCACGCTTCCGTCCGCCAGCTCCAGGATGAAGAGGTTGACGTGTCCGTCGGCGCCGTACGGCGTGCGGTCGGAAGCGAACACGATCGATCGGCCGTCGGGCGACCAGTCCGGATCGCGGTCGCGGTATGCGTCCGCGGTCAGTCGGATACGCTGCTGGGTGCGGAAGTCCAGGACGTATAGGTCCGAGTAGCCGCTGGTCGAGAGCCCTTCGAAGACGACGCGGCGGCCATCCGGGCTCCAGGCGGGCGAGCGCAGCCCGACGAGGTCGGGCCACTGGTAACGCCCGACGGCGCGCCCCTCCTGCACGTCCCAGATGAAGAGCGCATCGCGCTGCAGGTACTTCGAGACGAAGGCGAGGGCGCCGGAGTGGTGGACGTCGATGCGGGAGTCGAAGGGGTGGAAGGATTCGAACTCTGCGGTCTTCTCGCCTTCGACCACGCGCGTCACGCCGTGCTCACCCTCCTGGAGGGTGGTGCGGTAGATGCTCGTGTACCCTGTCCTGGCCGACAGGAAGAAGAGGTGGCCGACGCCATCGTCGGGGTCGACCATCACCGCGGGCTTGAAGTTGCCGCCCGGCGCGTAGACGAGGGGCACGGCGGCGAGGTGGGGCGGCGAGCGCTCCCCGAGCTCGGGGAAGTATCGCCGCTGGAGCCAGCGTCGCCATTCGAGGTCGAGAGAATCGAGGTCGACGCCGAGAACGCCGGCGAGGGCGTCCTCGAAGGTGTTGTACCGCCAGAACTCCTCGTAGAGCCGGACAATGTAGTCCTCGCCGAAGCGGCGGGCCAGGTACCGGTGGAGCTCCGCCCCGAGGGGGTACGACGCGAAGCTCTGCTGGCGCGTCATGCTGCGGATCGAGGGGACTGCGCCGCTGAGGACGAGGTCGCGATTGAACAGCTCGTCCTCGGGCTCCGGTTCGCTCGACCAGTACTCGGCGAGACCCTCGGTCCACCAATGCACGTCCTGCGGGGTGAAGCGCTCGCGGCCGGGGTGGAGCGAGCGAACCTCCGCGATCTTCGAGATCTGGAAGGCGTGCACCAGCTCGTGCCGCAGCGTGTGGCGGAACTGGGCGTAGTCGCCCCGGAACGGGAGCGCGACGCGTCGCTTCAGGTACTCGGTGAAGCCCAGGACGCCATCCGGAATGAGGCCGGGGAATACGTTCGTCTGCTCGAAGTGCTGGTGCGACGCGTAGACGATGAGCGGAATGCGCTGGAAGGGGTGGTGCCGGAACCTGCGTTCGAGGACCGGGAAGGTCTCCTCCGCATGGGCGAGCGCCATGCGGGCGATCCGCTCTTCTTCCGGATAGTAGTAGACGTCCACGTGCTCCCCGCTGAGCACGTGCCACTGGAAGTCGCGATACTGGATCTTGTTCTTGCCGAACGGTTCCGTCTGGGCGGCCGCCGCCGGCGCGACGAGCAGCAACGCGAGCGCGGCCTGTGCCAGGCGGCCCGGGGTCATGAGATCTCGATCTTCTCGATCCAGTCGTCCTGTACGATGCGGTCGACCACGTCCATCCCCTCGACCACCCGGCCGAAGATGGTGAAATCTCCGTCCAGGTGCGGCTGGGGCGAGTGGGTGACGTAGAACTGGCTCCCACCCGTGTCGGGCCCCGGGAGCGCCATGCCGACGACTCCCCGGGCGAATCGAATCCGATTCACCTCATCGCGAATCGCATAACCCGGGCCGCCGCTCCCCGTCCCGGTGGGATCTCCGCCCTGGATCACGAAGTTCGGGACGACGCGGTGCCAGCGCAGGCCGTCGAAGTAGCCGCGGCGCGCGAGCTCGAGAAAGTTGTGCACGGTGAGCGGCGCATCTGCGGGGGCGAGCTCGATAACGAAGGAGCCGGCCGTGGTGTGGACCCTGACGCGAGGC
>VSDC01000072.1:0-8276 GCA_047459275.1 Gemmatimonadota bacterium | reverse complement strand
CATGGCCCGCACCCAGACACCCTGGAATCCTGCTCTGCCGGAATACAGTTGCTGATCCCTGAGCCCTAAGCCCTAAGCCCTAAGCCCTCACAAACCTCATTCCTCCCACCTGCCTCGCATACCCCCTCAGCTCCATCTCCAACAGCCCCGCCAGCGCCTCCGGGACCGACAACCCCGCCGCCGCCGCGAGCGTATCCACGTGGCGAGGCTCCAGGTCGAGCGCCTCCCAGAGCGAGACCGCCGACGAGTCGAGCCCTTCGGGCCGCAACGTCTCCCACGCCTCACGGGAGGGCGGCGCCGGCACCTGGATGGAAATCTTCCCGCTCGCCACGAGCGGTTCGATCACGTCGGCCGCGCGGACGACCATCGTCGCACCCTCCTGGATCAAGCGGTTCGTCCCCGCGCTCGTCGGGCGAACGATCGAGCCCGGGACCGCGAAAACCTCCCTCCCCATGTCGAGCGCGTGGTCGACGGTGATCATCGCACCGCTCTTGTCCGCGGCCTCGACGACCAGCACGCCGACCGAGAGCGCCGCGATGATCCTGTTGCGTTTGGGGAAGTTGTGGGGCCGCGGCGGTTCACCTGGAAGGAACTCGCTGAGCAGCAGCCCTTCGGACGCCACTCGCGCGAACAGCCTAGCCTCCTCCCGCGGGTAGACGACGTCGATCCCGCATCCCAACACGCCGATCGTCCCGTTCGCCAGCGCCGCCTCGTGCGCCGCGCCGTCGATCCCCCGCGCCATCCCGCTCACGATGACCAGGCCCGCGCGGGAGAGATCGCCCGCCAGCAATCGCGCCGCCGCCACCCCGTCCGCCGTCGGCCGTCGCGCCCCGATCACGGCGAGCGCCGGCCGGTCGAGCAGCTCCAGACGCCCCCGCGCGAAGAGAAGCCCAGGCGGGTCGTATAGATCCTCGAGCGCCGGCGGGTACCCGGCGCGTCCCCGAACGAGGACCACGACCCCGTCCCGCTCGATCGTCGTGATCGCCCGGTCGACCCACCGCAAGACCCGCCGACTCCCTCGCTCCCGCGCAGCCCGAGCGCCCAGCTCGTCCGCCGGCGCCTCGAGCGCCGCCCGCGCGCTGCCGTGGCGGGTGAGCAGGTCGGCGAGCGTCAGATCCCCGATCCCCGGGAGAGCGCGAAGGTGCAGCAGCGCACGGAGCTCTTCCGGATCCAGCCTGGCGGGAACGATCATCCGATCGGCCTCCGTGCGGAGGGAAGCCTACGGGCGGTACGTCTCCGGTTGCGGCTCCGCCGCCCACGACTCCTCGATCACTTCCCGCACCCGGGTGTACAGCCCTTCCAGCAATTCGTCCAGACCTTTACGGCTGACCGCCGAGATCGCATACACGCCCCACGCCTCCGGCGCCTCGATCTCCGGCGGCGACTCGCCGGGCCCCAGCAGGTCCATCTTCGTCAGGACCACGCAGTGCGGCTTCTCGGCGAGCTCCTGGGAGTACGACCGCAACTCCTCGCGGAGCATCTCGTACTCCGCCTGCGGGTCCGGCGAGTCCACCGGGATCATGTAGGCCAGCGTGCGGGTGCGCTCGATGTGCCGGAGGAAGCGCAAGCCCAGCCCGCGGCCCTGGTGCGCTCCCTCGATGATCCCCGGAATGTCGGCGACGACGTACGTCCGGGAGCCCGGAAGCTGCACCACACCCAGGTTCGGCTCGAGCGTCGTGAACGGATAGTCCGCGATCTTCGGCCGTGCCGCCGAGATCGATGCGAGGAGCGTCGACTTCCCCGCGTTCGGCTGGCCGACCAGCCCCACGTCCGCGATCAGCTTCAGCTCGAGCGCGATCCGCCGCTCCTCCCCTTCTTCACCCGGTTCCCAGTACGTCGGCGCCCGCCGCGTCGGCGTTGCGAACGCCGCGTTCCCGCGCCCGCCCCGGCCGCCCCTGGCCACGACGAGCTCGTCTCCGTGCTCCAGCAGCTCGCCCAGGAGCTCCCCCGTGTCCGCGTCCCTGACCACCGTCCCGGGCGGCACCCGCAGGATCAGGTCCGCGCCGTCGCGGCCCGTGCGGTTTTTCCCCATCCCGTGCTGGCCGCGCTCCGCGCGGTAGTGCTGCTGATACCGATAGTCGAGAAGCGTGCTGAGCTGCCGGTCGGCGCGCAGGATGACGTTGCCACCCTTCCCACCGTCGCCGCCTGCGGGACCGCCCCGCGGCACGCCCGCCTCCCGCCGCCACGCCTCCGCGCCCGAGCCGCCCGCACCTGCGTAGACGTTGATCACCGCGTAATCGACGAACATCCCCACTCCATCCTCAGTCGGTCCGCCGCCGCTCGTCCCAGCGACGACGCACCGCGTCCCACACTTCGCGCGCGGCCGCCGCCCGCTCGGCGGGCAGAACCTCGCACGCCACCTCCAACGCCGCTTCGACCTCCTCCGGCGTCGCTCCCACGTTGAGAGCGCCTCGTAGATGCGAGTGGAGCTGCGGCGCCGCGTCCAACCCGGCGAGGAGCCCCGCGATGCAGAGCTCGCGCACCTCGAGCTCCAGCCCCGGGCGCCCGAGCACTTTCCCGTACCCTTCGGTCAGCATCCACCGTTCCATGTCCGGGTGGAGCCGCGCCACGTTCTCGCGCAGACGCTCGTATTGCCCGGCGTAGACTGCCGCGCACACCCGCTCCCCTCGCGCCCGCCACGCGCTCCAATCGTCGACCGTCGGCGGGACCGCAGGCTCCGGATGCCGCTCCCGCCACAGCGCCAGCGCGTTCAGCGCCGCCGGGTACCCGACGAAGAGATAGCTCTGGAGCAGGACCTCCTCGACCGCGGCCGGATCGGCGACCTGCGCCGCCCGGTCGAGCGCGACGCCGAGCCGTTCCCGGTTGCCCGCGCCGAGCGCCGCCGAGACGGCCACCAGCGCACGGACCCCCTCATCCACGCGCGGCCTCCAGCGAGACGACCGTCCGTATCACGCCCACCGCCTCGCCCCGGGTGTTCGTCAGCACCGGCTCCGCATACCGCTCCAGCGACGCGTACTCCTCCGCCGAGATCAACCCCAGATCCTTCAGCACGCCGAGGAGGGCCGGCTCGACCGCCCGTCGCGCTCCATCCTCCACCTTGAGGGCGATCCCCACCCCTTCCTCCGGGACCGTCGCCACATAGACCCCCTCCGCGCCGACCTTCGCGACGACTCGCCCGCCCGTGGCGCGAATCAGGTCCGTGCAGAGCCGCTCGATCCCGGCCACGTATTCCGGATGCCGGCGGATCGCGGCGAAGATCCTCTGCGCCGCCGACCCGAGGCGCGCGAACGCCCCCGCCAGCGCGGCGAGCGGAACCGCGAACGTCGCCACGCCGCACCCGTCGACGCCCACCTCGATCTCCCGCTCCGGGATCTCCGTCCAACGCGCCACCTCGGCCAGCATGCGCCGCTGGACCGGATGCGACGCCTCGTGGTATCCCGACGTCGGCCAGTCGTGCAGCCGCGCCAGCGCCAGCATCCCGGCGTGCTTGCCGGAGCAGTTGTTGTGAACCCGTCCCGGCGCCGCCCCCGACTCGGCGAGGGCCCTGGCCGACGCCGCGTGCCACGGCGCGTGCGGCCCGCACGCCAGAGCGTCTTCGCCCAGCCCCACCTTCCCGAGGAGCCCGAGCACCGCCTCCACGTGGTACGGCTCGCCGCTGTGCGACGCACAGCACACCGCCAGCTCCGCATCGCTCACGCCGAACCGGTCGACGACGCCATCCTCGACCAGGGGCAGTGCCTGGATCGCCTTGATCGACGACCGGGCGAACGTGGGGAAGCCGGCATCCCCTGCCCACGCCTTGACCCGCCCGCCGGAGTCCACCACCGCCACGTGGACTCGATGCCGGGATTCGACCGTCCCCCCACGCACCACCTCGACTATCACACCCTGCGCCCGAACGGCGCGCCCATTCCCGTCCACAAGTCTACACCGCGTTCAGTTCCAATCCATGGCCAAATCGGCCGACTCCCACCCTATGCCAGGCCACGGCTACGTACGGCCCATGGCCTCAATCCCGTCTCCCCACCCCGGTTCCACCGCTCTGGAACCCCACCAGGATCCCGGCTCCCACGAGGACGCCTCCGACCACGACCTGCACCGACGGCACCTCGCCGATCGCCGGGAGGAGCCACGCGATGATCGTGGCCCCGATCGGCTCCCCCAGCGTCGCCAGGTTCGCGACGTACGCGGGCATGTAGCGCAACGCGTAGTTCACCCCCGTATGCCCGATCATCATCGGACCCGCCGCCAGGGCCACGAACACCAGCCAGTCCACGGGCGCGTGACCCCACAACGCGGCCGACGGGCTGGCGGCCACTGCGATCGCGAGCACCAGCGCTGCAACGCCGTAGACGACCCCGATGTAGACCCAGAGGTCGAGACGTTGACGGAGGTTCCGACCGATGACGTAGTAGCCGGCGGCGAAGACCGCCCCGGCCACGGCCAGGAGATCGCCGTAGAGCGGCGACGCACCGAGGCCGAAATCGCCCCAGCCGATCACCGCCGCGCCCGTCACGGCCACGCCGATCCCCAGCCACTGCCTCCGGTTCGCGCGCTCCCCAAGAAACAGCGCGGACATGAGCGCCACGAACACCGGCTGCGTGTTGACCAGCACCACCGAGCTGGCCACGCTCGTCCACTGCAGGGACGTGATCCAGCTCCAGAAGTGCGCGGCCAGCAGCGTCCCCGAGCCTAGGGCGAGGAGCCAGTCGCGTCGCCCGAGCCGGAGTACGTCGCCCCAGCGCCCGCGAGCCGTGAGGACCACGGCGATCGCCACGACCGAGAAGAGGAGCCGCCACGCCGCGACGACCAGCGCGGGCGCCGTCGTGAAGCGCACCAGCGGCCCCGCCCACCCGATGGCGAACACCGCAGCCGCCAGTACGAGCCCCGGCGGCAGCGGCGCGTCCCGATGGGCCCGAGCGCCCGTGATGGTCGTCAGCACCGCAGCCTGCTTCGACATGGCGCGCGAATATACCGTTGCGTCGGAGCGCCCGCCAACGCCGGAACGATCGGCGGCCGCAGCCGACTCAGACGATGAGGATCGCGTTGCGAACGATGAGGTAGATCCCGAGGCTGAGGAACAGGACCGAGAACAGCCTCCGCAGCCGGCGCCTCCCGAGCCGCTGGTTGAGCGCCGCGCCCCACCGGACCGAGAGCACGGACCCGAACAGGATCGGAAGCGCCGCGGTGATGTGGACGTACCCGATCGACCCGGGAGGCGCGCCCGCGCCCATGCCGCTCGCGCCGTACGTGACCGTGCCGGCCAGCGCCGAGAACATCACGATCGCGAGCGACGTCGCCGCGACCTTCTGCAGGTCCAGTCCAACGACGTAGATGAGGAGCGGAATCGCGATGACCCCGCCACCGACGCCGAGCATCGCCGAGAACACGCCGACCAGGAGCCCCGCCGCCAGCGACGTCCAGAGCCGCGGGCGGCGTCCCTCCCGTTCCACCCCGCGCCGCTCTTCCCGGGCGAGATCGAATCCGGTGTAGGTGAGCAGTCCGCCGAAAGCAATGCGCAGCGCGTGTTGCGGCACCACCGGCGCGATCAGCGCGCCCACGACCGCGCTCGCCATCGCTCCCGCAGCGATCGGGAGCGCCGCCCGCCACGAGACCAGGCCGACCCGGTGGTACGCCCACGTCCCCCGCAGCGCCGTGGGCACGATGATGAAAAGGCTCGTGGCGTGCGCGACCGTCGTCGCCAGCACCGGCGACACCTCCACGCCGCTCCAACCCGGGCTCGCGTAGAACAAGTAGAGGAAGGGCACGATCAGCACCCCTCCTCCGATTCCAATGAGCCCGGACACGAGCCCCACCAGGAGCCCGACGCCGAAGAGCACCCCGAGAACCGGGATGCTCATGGCGCGGCGCTCCGGTTGCTATCTATTGGATTCACCGTTCGGCGCGCCATGACCAATCGCCGCGGCAGGCTCCGCCTTCGGCGCGTGCTTCTCCAAGTACCGGTCCGCGGCCGCGAACAACGCGTCGGGCGTCCGCGCTTCCCGCAGCAGCTCGACCGCCGCTCGGATCTGCGGATCCTCCGCGTTCCACCGCTTCTGTGACGCCTCGCGGTTCCACTTCGCCAGTGCGATCTCTGCACCCAGGTCGTAGGAGATCCAGCGCCTCGCGCCATCGAAGATCCGACGCTCCACCTCGATCCCCTGCTCCAGGAGCGCCCGGTAGAAGCCGTCGAGCATCGCCGGCGTCACCTCGAAGTCCGGCGTGAGTTCCGGATGCTCGTGGGCGTACCGGATCGCGTAGGAGTACAGCACATCGCGGTACCGGGAGCCGTGGCGCTGGACCGCCTGCGCGAACTCCAGCTCCGCCTCGTTCAGCCGCTCCGGCTCGACCTCCACGTCCGGCGTGATCCCGCCGCCGCCGTAGATCGTGCGGCCGCCCATGCTGCGGAACACTTCCCGCTCCTCCGGCGCCTCCCGCTCCTCCACCACCACCTCCTCCTCGGCGTCGTCGACCCTGTGGTACGGACGCTGGATGGTGCGACCCACCGGCGTGTACCACCGCGCCGTCGTCAGCTTCAGCCAGTGCCCCGCCGGGAGCCGATAGAGCGACTGCACCAGACCCTTGCCGAACGACCGCTCCCCGACGATCAGCGCGCGATCGTGGTCCTGCAGCGCACCCGCGAGGATCTCCGCGGCCGAGGCCGTCGACGGGCCGACCAGCACGACGATCGGCATCCCTTCGAACCGATCCTCCGTCGTGGTCGTGAACTTCTGGTTCATGTCCCGCGTCCGGCCCCGGAGCTCCGCCACGACCTTGCCGCTCCCCAGGAACAGATCGGACGCCGAGATCGCCTGGTCCAGGAGCCCGCCGGGGTTGCGACGGAGATCGAGCACCAGCCCACGCATCCCCTGGCGCCGCAAGTCCTCGATCGCGGTCCGCAGCTCGTCCGTCGTGCTCTCGCTGAACGCACGAAGCTGCACGTAGCCGATCCCGGGCTCGATCAGGTACTTCGCCTGAACCGACTGGATGTGGATCTCGTCCCGCACGATGCGGAACCGGATCGGCTCATCCACCCCCACTCGCTGGACCGTGAGCTCGACCGGCTGGCCCTTCGGCCCGCGGAGCTCCCGTACCGCATCGTTCGAGCTCCAGCCCCGCGTCGAGCGGCCGTCGACCTCGATGATCCGATCGCCGGCCTGCAACCCCGCCCGCTCCGACGGCGAGCCCGGCAGCGGCGCCACGATCGTCACCCAGCCGTCCCGCACGTCGATCTCCGACCCGATCCCCGCGTACTCTCCCTGCGTCTGGACCCGCAGCGCCTCGTACTCGTCGGGCGTCATGAAGGCCGTGTGCGGGTCGCCGAGCTCATAGATCAGCCCGTCGATCGCCATGCGGTAGAGCGTGGACGGGTCTTTCGGATCCACGTACCGGTCGGCGATGTGATGCAGCACCTCGTCGAAGAGGCGCGCCTGGAAGTAGACGTTCCCTTCCCGACTCGCCCCGCGCTGCAGCAGCCACCCGCCGGTCGCGAGCGCGATCCCGGCGATCACCGACGGCGCCAGCAATGCCCGCTTGATCTTCATCCGGCCTCCGAATCCCACGGACCCGATCCGCCCGACACAGCGGATCGTCTTGGTTCTAACCCCCGCCGAACGGCAATGTTTCTGGGAACCGCGAACGGAGCAGATCCACGATCTCGGCGTGCACCGCCTCGGGGCTCCTCGCCCCGTCGATCCGCATCACTCGCGGCTCAGTCTCAGCCAGCAAGCGGTATGCCCTGGCCACTTGCGCGTGGAACTCCGCCCCCGCCTGCTCGATCCGGTCGGCGTTCCGCCCTTCGCGCGCCCGGCGCTCGGCGCCGATCTCCGGCGGAACGTCCAGCACCAGCGTGAGATCCGGCGAGAGCCCGCCCGTCGCGAACGCGTTCATCCGCCGCACCTCGTCGAGGGGCAAGCCGCGGCCGTATCCCTGGTACGCAAGGGTCGACAACTCGTAGCGATCCGCCACCACCACCGCCCCCCGCTCCAGTGCCGGCCGCACCACCTCCTCGACGAACACCGCCCGCGCCGCCAGGAGCAGCAGCAACTCCGCACGTGCCGGCATTTCGCCGCCGTGCAGCAGGATCCGTCGGATCTCCTCCCCCACCTCCGTCCCGCCGGGCTCGCGCGTCACCAGGTGATCGATCCCGGCACGGGCGAGCCGCTCCCCGAGCAGCCGCGCTTGCGTCGTCTTCCCCGACCCCTCGACCCCCTCCAGCACGATGAACAGCCCCATGCACCCGCTCCACCAAGAAGAAGGGGGGCGGTCCGGGCCCCGCCCGCCGAACGCGGGCGATGGGGCTGAGACATGGCCTT
>VSDC01000071.1:0-8279 GCA_047459275.1 Gemmatimonadota bacterium | reverse complement strand
CGAGAGGATCAGCGCATCCGCGAGCCAGAAGGTGCAGATCGAGAAGACGCCCTCGCCGCCCGGCAGGCCGTCCGGGTTGACGTACCGGTAGACGAGCTCCTGGTCCTCGCTCGTCAGCTCGCGGAGCGTCGCCTCGATCGTGCTCTTCACCCGCGGATGGTCGTAAGGGAGGAAGCCCACGATCCCGATCTGGAGGTTGGCCGCGTCGAGGGCATCCGTGTCGTAGTGCTGGACGAACGCCTGCTTCTCCTCGTTCCAGCCCTTGCGCATCACCTCTTCGTGGATCGCGTCGCGCTCGCGCCGCCACCGGTCCAGGTTGGCCGGCAGCCCGAGCTGCTCGGCCATCTTGATCGCCCGGTCCAGCGCGACCCAGCACATGACCTTGCTGAAGACGTAGTGCTGGAGGCCGGCGCGGACTTCCCAGATCCCCGAGTCCTTACGACGCCAGTTGTCGGCCACCCAGTCGGCGAGGCTGGCCAGGAGCGACCACAGCCCCTCCGTCATCGGGTGGTTCTGGTGCCACAGATACGCCGTTTCCAGAACCTCGCCGTA
Source organism: Gemmatimonadota bacterium (assembly GCA_047459275.1). Taxonomy (GTDB): domain Bacteria; phylum Gemmatimonadota; class Gemmatimonadetes; order Longimicrobiales; family RSA9; genus CALBZE01. The sequence continues at coordinate 7,727 of VSDC01000071.1, read as the reverse complement.
GACGTCGAGTTGGAGCTGGTCGTACGCGGCGTTCCCGATCCGGACCGGCCTGGAGCCGCGGTACCCCTCCAGGTGCGGCAGCTCCTGCTCGGTCAGGATCCGCTCCCCGCCGATCCCGTACATGATCTGCAGGTGGTCGGCCGACTTGCGCGTCACCCGCTTCAGGTAGTCCATGAAGCGGTTCGCCTCGTCGTACTGTCCGAGCACGTGCAGCGCGTAGAGCGTGAAGGCCGCGTCGCGCAGCCAGGTGTACCGGTAGTCCCAGTTGCGCACGCCGCCGATCTCCTCGGGGAGCGACGTCGTCGGCGCCGCGACGACGGCGCCGGTGGGGTCGTAGAAGAGGAGCTTGAGGACGAGGGCGCTCCTCTCGACCTCCGCGCGATAGGGGCCGTGGTAACGGATGCGGCTGACCCACCGGTCCCAGAACGCCGCGGTCTCGTCGAGCCGCGCCTGCGATTCGTAATGGGCGACGGGGTAGACTTCGTCGTCGTCGTAGCGAAGCACGATCCAGAACGTGTCGCCGGCCCGTACGCGCAGGACCGCCCGCGCCGTCGAGCACGCCCCGTCGAACTCCCACCAGATCGAATCGGGGGCGGCGAGGGCCATCGCCTCCCGTTCCCGGTCCGTGGCCAGGATCCCATTACGGCGTGGGACCAGGTAGACGGGCGACGCGCCGTAGCCGAAGCGAGGCTCGAAGAGGATCTCGATCTCGACTTCGCCGCGCGTGCACGTCACGCGGCGATGGATCTCGTGGTTCGCCGCACGCTCGTACGCTCTCTCGCCCGCCGGCATGAAGTCCGTCACCTCGACCACGCCGCCGCGGTCCGTGTGGAACGTCGTGACCAGGATGTTCGTGGCGGGGAGGTAACGTTGCGTCGAGGTGTAGCTCGCCGTCGGCGAAATGCGGAACCGGCCGCCGCGATCGTGGTCCAGGATCGCGGCGAAGACACTGGCCGAGTCGAATCGCGGAAGGCAGCACCAATCGATCGAGCCGTCCAGGCCGACCAGTGCGGCGGTGCGCAGGTCGCCGATGATGGCGTAGTCCGAGATCGGCTTGTATCGCGGACGCACCTGCCCCACGGCGCCCGCCGCACCCGGTTCGCCCACTACACGAGCCGACTGTGGTGTCAATGGTTCTCCTCCGACCAACTCCCTTCCTGGATCGGTCGGTCCGGTGCCTCGTACGTCTCCCCCGTCTCGAGCGCCCGCTGGTAGTCGTGCGTTCCATAGGCCTGGCCCGCCACGTCTTCCAGCAGGTGCTCAGCCGTCGGCTCCGTGCGGCGACCTTCCTCGCCGTACTGAGCCTCGATCTCTTCGTCCTCGGCGACGGCGTCGTCCGCGCCCGCAAGGTACTCGATCCGTGCCAGCTCGTCGACGACCAGCTCGTTCGAGTAATTGGCGATCCCCAGCACGTCGGAGAGGACCTGCTCGACCACCTGGAGCTCGTATTCGGTCCCCACGCGCCCCGTCAGCGTGACGAAGCCGTCCTGGACATCGACGTCGATGGCATCGGGGTCGATCTCAGGGTATTCGCCCAACTCCTCGAGGATCAGGGACGCGAGCTCGTCGTCGTCCAGGTTCTCGAGGTCGTAGAGGTCTTCGTAGTCGCCCGGCATGAGTGCCTCCCGCAACCCGCTTCGAAGTGTCGTCGAGCGAATCCGCGAGGCTGCCCGGGCTCCAGGTCCGGTCGACCGCCGGACCGCGCCGCGCGGCCCGGCGTCAGAAGTGGAGAGCCACGCCGAGCGAGAGGACGAAGTTCTGCACCCACTCATCCGTGGGGAGGTCGTCCCTCTGTCGCTTGATCGCCGGGGGTGTGCGCAGCTTCCAAAATACGTCCCTCGCGTCGGCGCGGAGCGCCAGGCGTCGCGTCGCGAACCACTCGATGCCCGCTCCGACGTGCCCGGCGAATCTCGTGCCGAACCTGAAGCGCGCCGCAGCGTCGACATCCCTGGCTCTCTCGAGGGAGTCGTCGTCCGAGACCGTGAACGCAGCGCCTCCGCCGGCGACGAGGTAGGGCATGAGGCCGTGGTAGGTCCGGGGCCCCGTGACGTTGAACCTGAGCGACGCGTCGACGAGGGCGAGCGAGAAATCCGCCTCGCCTAGCCGCTCGAGGGGCTGATTCGCGACCGTCGTGTCCCACACGACGCGTGTGGTCGGGAAGTACGTGGCGCTCGCCTCGGCGTCGAACGGCCCGCCCAGGCGAATCGAGTAGCGCACGCCGAACGCCGGGGCGGATTGCGGGCCGAGGTCCAGCTTGCCCTGGTCCGCGATCACGTAGCCGCCGAACACGGAGACGGCCTGGCGCTCGTCCACGTACCGGAAGGGTGAAGAAATGCGTTGGGCGTGGGCCGCGTCCGCGACCGCGAGGAGCGCGGGCGCGAGCCACAACAGGAGACGCCAGGGTTTGAGCATCTTCACGTTCACACCTGGGTTCGGGGATAGCGTCACCCGGTCGAAGGTGCCGGGAAGGTAGGTGCGGGGCTCCACCCACGCAAGCGATGCGGACCGCTCGATCCCGAGCGTTGACACGCATATCCGCGGTGGGTAACCTACATGACCCGCCCGGAGCCGTCGCTCCGGACCGTAGTGTACGCTTTGAGACGATGCTGCGTTCCCTCTTCTTCGCCGTCCTCCTTCTGTACCCGTCGGCCGCGTTCGGACAGATCGCGCGCGTCGGCGTGAACGAGGAGAACTTCCGCGCCGCCCCGGGAGGGGCCGTCCTCGCGACGGTGCTCCGCGGCGCGGAGTTGCGCCTCGGTCGCGCGCAGGGGGACTGGCGCGAGGCGACCATCGAGGGGTGGATCTGGAGCGCGTCGGTCGAGGCGCAGCAACGAGACGGCCACGACCTGGTCGTCAGCGCGAGGGGCGGCGAGAACCTCCGTGCCACGCCCGACGGCGCCCGCATCGCGCGGTTGAGGGAGGGGATGCTCCTCGACGAAGTCGAGCGGCAGGGCCGGTGGATCCGCGTCCGCCGCACGGGCTGGATCTGGGGGCCGTCCATCGTGGCGGAAGGCGATCCCGCTGGCAGTCCAGGGGCCGTGGCCTCGAGGAACAACACGAGCCGGTCTCGGTCGTCGGGCACCATCGCCTGGGCCCGCATGGGCAACGCCGGCGCCGCGCTCCTCGGCGCCCCCGACCAGGACACCATCGCCTCGATCCGTCCGCGGACGCCCGTCGAGATCCTGGCCCGGGAAGGGAACTGGGCGCGAGTCCGCCTCGAAGGATGGGTCTGGGTCCCCTCTCTCGCCGCGCCGGCCGATACCGGCGACGTTCTGCGCAACATCTCGCCGGAGGTTCTGGCGGCCAACCCCCAGGGATTCCAGGGTCGGCTGATCGAGTGGACGGTGCAGTTCATCGCGCTCGAGCGCGCCGAGAGGATCCGGACCGATTTCTACGAAGGCGAGCCGTTCATTCTGGCCCGAGGCCCGGGCGATGCCAGCGGCTTCGTCTACATCGCGGTCCCGCCCGATCGCGTGGAGCAGGTCGAGCGCCTTGCCCCGCTCCAGCGAATCACCGTTCTCGGTCGGGTTCGCACGGCCCGCTCGGCTCTCATGGACGCGCCCGTGCTCGACCTCCTGGGCTTTCGGTGAGCCGCCGCGGCCGCGGCATTTCGTCGCCGAACTTCGCGAGACATCTCGTCGCCACGCCATCCCCCATCGGACCTGCTGCCGCATCGGAGTCGGCGGTCGGTGAACTTTCCTGGCCGTAGTGTCGTATACCGGGCGATCTTGCTTGCAGTCTCAGGTAGTTCCGAGGTGGTCCGAATCGATGGCATCCCGTGTCGTTAGCATCGTTGCGATTGGGGTGGTGACGTTGGGGTTGGCCGGTCCGATGGAGGGGACCCGTATTCCTGCGGCAGAAGCCGCGGCCGAGCCGAACGCAGCCGCTGCCGCGAAGGTTCAGCAGGTACGTCTGGCGGGCTCTCCGATGCAGGGGGGCGGAGCAGAGCTGAATGTGGCGTACCGGCGCGAGGCGATGGGGAGGAGTGGTGCGGTGCGCGTCCGACAGGTGCTCCCCGGCGCCCGAATGACGCTGCCGCTCGAGTGGCGAGAGCCCCGGCCCGCCCAGGTGTCGTACCGGTGGGTCGAGGTGCGGGCGGTGCACCCCGACTCCGTGGTGCTCGGACCAAAGAGCACGCCCCGCATGCTGGCCGCGGGCGACGTCGCCATTGCACCGGACGAGCCTGGCGTCTATCGTCTTGAGCTCAGCGCCGGGAACCGCTCGCGACGGCTCGACGCCATGGACGTGATCGTCCAGGTTCCGTTCCGTCACAAACAGAACGGGTACCTGAAGGGCTACCTGATCGGCACCTACCCGACCGAGCGGCAGAACCGCAACGACCGCTACGCACCTCCGGAGGGCTTCATCGAGGTCACGCCGGAGAATCGGTCGCTCCGGCTCTCGGAGCACTTCACGCTCGGCGAGTTCCTGACCAAGAACCAGCACAACGTCTGGCCGAAATACGTAGTGGTCGACACGCTCCTCCTGGACAAGCTCGAGCTCGTCATGCAAGAGCTGAACGCGCGCGGGATCCGCGCCGAAAAGATGGTCATCATGAGCGGCTACCGGACGCCGCAGTACAATCGTCAAGGGCTCAACCAGGGACGCGCCTCGTTGAGCCGTCATCAGTACGGCGACGCGGCGGACGTCTGGGTCGACAACGACGGCGACTGGTACATGGACGACCTGAATGGCGACGGCCGTCGCGACACGGGCGATGCGCGCGTTATCCTTGAAGCCGTCGAAGCGGTAGAGCGGAGGCACCCCGAGCTGGTCGGGGGTGCCGGGATCTACAGGGACAACGGCGTACACGGGCCGTTCATCCACATCGACGTTCGGGGCAAGCGGGCGCGGTGGTGATCGACGGCGCGCGGGGCGACGCCCCAGGGCGGTCCCGCCCCGCACCTGCGCCAACCCGTGCCGCGGCCCAGGCCTGAACCCGGGTGCACTCACTCGCTGGAGGTGGCATGCGACTTCGGCTGGCGGGATCGGCGCTGGTCCTCCTCGCCTTCGTAGCCTGTGGCGATCGGACGGGTCCGGATCTCGACGCGTTCCGGATCGAAGTGGTCTCCGGCAACGACCAGATCGGTGCGCGGGGGGCGTTGCTGGAGGAGGCGCTCGCCGTCCGGGTCACGGACGGTGGGGAGCCGGTCCAGGACATCACCGTCCAGTGGGATGTCGTGGAAGGCGCCGGCGCGCGCATCGAACCGACCTCTTCGCGCACGGACCAGGACGGGATCGCACGGGCCAACCTCCGGCTGGGCACCGAGGTTGGGCGGTACGAGGTCCATGCGCGCATCGCCGGGTCGTCCGTTCCGCCGGTCACCTTCACCGCGCGCGCGATCCTCGAGCCCGTGGTGGCGGCGGTCGAGCCCGCGCGCGTTGCCGTCGGCGACGTCGTCACCATCACGGGCGAGCACTTCAGCGAGAATCCGGCAGACGTCATCGTCCTTTTCGACGGAATGCGCGGCACGGTGATCCGGGCGGAGCCGACGCGGATCGAAGCGGTCGTGCCCGCGTGCGTCCCGACCCGGACGGTCGCTGTCACGGTGCGGACCGGCCCCGTCGAGAGCGCGACATCGGCTCCGCTCGACGTGACGGGCGATGGCGCTCCGCCGATCGAGCTGGCGCCCGGGCAGGTCCTCTCTCTGTCCGACCCCGCGGCCATGGAGTGCGTGCGGTTGCCATCCGATGCGGGGGCGATGTTCCTGATCGTCCAGCAGAACGCCGCCGGCCGTGCCGAGCAGTCTCTGCCCTATCAGGTACTCGCGCTCCGGGCGGCCGGCGGCGGCGCCGCGGCGTCGGTCGCGTGGAATCGGAGCGGCGACGTCGCCTATGGACTCCGCCAGGCCGGATACGACGATGCGCAGGTCGTCTGGGAGACTCACCTCCGTCTGAACGAGCGCACGCTCCTGCTCGGTGCTCCCCGGCGGTCCGTGACCCCGAAGGCGGCATCGGTGCCTAGGGTGGGGGAGCGGAAGAGCTTCCAGGTCTACAACAAGGAGAAGAAGTTCTCCACGGTCACGGCCGAGGTCGTGCACGTGGGCGAGCACGTGGTGATCTACCAGGATGTCGACGCTCCCTCAGGTGGCCTGACGGCGGAGGATTTCGCCTACTTCGCCGCGCTCTTCGACGATCCGATCTACACGACCGCGACCTCCGCGTTCGGGCAGCCTTCCGACATCGACGGCAACGGGCGGGTCGTCATTCTCTTCACCCCCGTCGTCAACGAGCTGACTCCCCCGGGCTCCAGCTCGAACGGCGTCATTGCCGGTTTCTTCTACGGGATCGACCTGTACCCGAAGCAGACGTACGCCAACAGCAACGAGGCGGAGATCTTCTACATGCTGGTCCCGGACCCGACGGGGCGCCACGGCAACACCCGTTCACGCGATTTCGTGCTGCGCACCGTGCCGCCGGTGCTCGCCCACGAGCTGCAGCACATGATCCACTTCGAGGAGCGTCGGAAGGTGGGCGGGTCGCAGGACGTGCTGTGGCTGAGCGAAGGGCTCGCGCACATGGCCGAGGAACTGGTGGCCGCCGAGCTGGAGCGCCGCGCCGACCACACTGGCGCTCTCCTCTTCCGGCGGGAAAACCACGAGCGCGCGTTCCGCTACCTCCAGGCGGTGGACAGCATCCCCGATGGCGTCACCCTCATGGAGGAAGAGAACCCGGGGACGCTGGAGGGGCGAGGCGCACAGTGGCTCTTCATCCAGTACCTCGCCGAGCAATTCGGCGGCGAGGAGATCCTGCGCGCCCTCACACGGTCGACGCTCGACGGCGTGGCCAACGTGGAGGCCGCGACCGGCACGGCGTGGCCGGAGCTGCTCGCTAGGTGGTCGGTGGCCCTCTGGGCGGACGGAGCGCCCGAACTGGCGGGCGTCGCGATCGATCCGGCCTATACGTTCCCCAATTTCGACCTGCGCGAGGCGATCGCCGGGGGGCGGCCGTTCCCGCTCAGCCCGGCCGTGCAATCCTTCGCCGACTTCTCGCTGGACGGCTCGCTGCCGGCCGGCGCCGCGTCGTACCTGATCCTGTCGGCGGGTGACGGTTCCGCGGGAGGGTTTCCGCTGCACGTGAGCTTCACCCGGTTGCGGGGGGACGCATTCCGCCCCGACGACCGGCCGCGCTGGACGATCCTGCGGATCCGGTGAGCCGGCGGCTGGCGCTCGGGCCGGCGCTGTCGTGGCAGGGCGGCCCGGTCAGCGGCCGGCCTGCTCGACGGCGACCGGGACCTCGGTGGTGAACGCGGCCAGGACCGGTGTGCCGACCCACTCGGGCGGCGCGGCCACGCCGAGGAGCCAGAGCGCCGTCGCCGCCGTGTCCATGGTCCGGATCGGCGTCTCGATCGGGCCGATGGGCCGGACTCCTTTACCCCACGCGATCCACGGGATCGTCATGTCGCGCGGGTCGTCGCTGCCGTGGCTGCGGCCGTGCCCGCCGTGGTCCGCGGTCAGGATCACGGTGTAGTTGCCGCGCCCGAACGCTTCGTCTGCCGCCTTCAGGATCGTGGCCACCGCGCCGTCGGCACGCTTGACCGCCCAGCCGTAGGCGAAGCTCATCCACCCGATCGTGTGCCCGGCGTAGTCGGGCTCGCCGATGTGCACGAAGAGCAGGTTGGGCTTCTCGTGCTCGAGGTACGCCACGACGTCCGGGACCGTCTTGGTGGCCATCCAGTGGGTGAGGTTCGAGCCCGGGCCCTGCCAGTGGTCGAGGGAGCCCGGCTG
>VSDC01000070.1:0-8285 GCA_047459275.1 Gemmatimonadota bacterium | reverse complement strand
TCCCGAAAGATATGCGGATTCGCGCTCATCGATCTCCCTCACGGTGCGTGTTAGCCCGGGACCCGGGCCGCGGCAAAGCTATGCGGCGGGGCGGAAAGGCGTCAAGCAAACTCGAGGCCGTTCAAACGAAAACCGGCCGGTGCGATGCACACCGGCCGGCTCGTCCGTCGGGGCCGGCGCCCGTCCGTCGACCGGCCCCTCGACTCCGGCGTTCCGATCAGCGAATCGAGAGCGGCAGGCCGCCCCCCGCCGCCTGGGCGAAGATGGCGGTGCTCCGCTCCGCGATCTCGAGAAGCGAGCCGGGGAAGATCCCGAGCCATAGGATCCCGATCACGGCGGCGACGAGCGCCACCCGAACGCCGGGAGACACGGCGATCCCCTCGTGCACCTCGCCGTCGGCCGGAGTGCGGAACCACATGTACCACGCGACCCGGAGGTAGTAGTAGTACGACAGGAGAGAGGCCAGTACCAGGATCACCGCTTCGAGGATCATGTCCTTCTCCACCGCCGCGCGCAGGATGTAGAACTTCCCGATGAATCCGCCGGTGAACGGGAAGCCCGCGAGCGAGAGGAGGAACACGGTCATGGCGATCCCGAGCACCGGGCGCTGCCAGCCGAGCCCCGCGTACCAGTCGATGTCCACACGCGCCTCGCCCTGCCGCCCCACGACCAGGACCACCGCGAAGGCGCCCACCGTCATCAGCGTGTAGACGACGAGGTAGAAGAGGAACGACGCGGCCCCCGTCGTGCTCGCCGCGGCCAGGGCGACCAGCAGGTAGCCGGCGTGGGCGATGCTCGAGTAGGCGAGCATGCGCTTCACGTTCCCCTGCACCGTTGCGACCAGGTTCGCCCCCACCATGGTGAGGACCGCCAGCCCCGCGACGAGTTGCCCCCACGTGTCGTGCAGGCTCGGGAACGCCGTCAGGAACACCCGCAGGAACGCGGCGAACGCCGCCGCCTTCACCGCCGCCGCCATGAAGCCCGCGACGGGGGCCGGCGCGCCGTCGTACGCGTCCGGCGTCCACATGTGGAACGGGACCGCCGCCACCTTGAACGCGAAGCCGACGGCGAGCAGCACCATCCCGACCAGGAGCATGGGGCTCGCGCCGAGACCGTCTACGCCCACGACGTCCGCGATCGCCGCGAGGTTCGTGCTCCGCGCACTCCCGTAGATCAGCGCAATGCCGAAGAGGAAGAAGGCGCTCGAGAAGGCGCCCAGCAGGAAGTACTTGAGCGACGCCTCCGCCGCGCGCGGGTCGCGCCGGTTCGCGCCGGTCAGGACGTAGACGGCCACCGACATCAGCTCGAGCCCGATGAAGATGACCATCAGGTCCCTCGAGCCGGCGAACACCATCATCCCGACGGCCGCGAGCAGGACCAGCACGTACAGCTCGCCGTACTTCATCCGCTCCTGCTCGAGGTACCGCTCGGCGACGAGGACGAAGAGGCCGGCCGCGAGCAGGAACACGTAATTGGTGAAGACCCGGAACCCATCGAGGGCCATCACGCCGGAGCTGCCCACCTCGCGGAACGTGCCGAGGTAGGCGTTCGCCACGGCGGCGAGCACGATCCCCACGACCGTCAGTCTCGCGATCCCCGGGCGGGACGGCTCGCTCCGGTCGCCCTTCTGGAAGACGTCTACCAGGAGCACCAGCATCGCCCAGACGGAGAGGACCGTCTCGGGGAGCAGCGCCCAGAAGTAGTGCGTCTGGGTCGAAAAGTCGAGAAGCATCGGTTCGACCACCTTCGATCGCTATCGGTCTGAGAGCCCGTCGAACGACCGGCTCCCGATCAGTTCGCCCAGCGGCGGCGGATTGACCAGTCGCCGCTGATCCACATCCTGCAACAGCTCGACGACCGTGACCTCCATTCGCTCCAGGAACGGCTTCGGGTAGACGCCGATCCAGATCATCAGCGCGACCAGCGGCGCGAGCACGGCCATCTCCCGCCGGCTCAGGTCCGGCAGGTCCGTGTTCTCCTTCTTGTCCAGTGCGTTGAAGATGATCTTCTGCACCATCGGGAGCATGTAGTACGCCGCGAAGATCACCCCCATCGCCGCGAACGTCGCGATCCACGGGTGCGTCTGGAACGTGCCGAGCAGCGCCAGGAATTCGCCGACGAAGCCGCTCGTCCCCGGCAGGCCGATGCTCGCCAGCGCCGTCAGGACGAACACCGCGGCGAAGGCCGGCATGACCGAGGCGAGCCCGCCGAATTCGGAGATCTGGCGCGTGTGCCGGCGCTCGTACAGCATCCCGAGCAGGAGGAACATCGCGCCCGTCGACGCACCGTGCGAGAGCATGATGATCATCCCGCCCTGCACGCCCTGGACGGTGAGCGCGAAGATCCCGAGGACCACGAAGCCCATGTGCGCCACGGACGTGTAGGCGATCAGCTTCTTCGCGTCCGGCTGCACGGCGGCGACCCACGCGGCGTACAGCACGCCGATCAGCCCGAGGACGAGCAGCACCGCGACGATCGTCGGGTGCGTCGCTGCCTGCGGGAACATGGGCAGCAGGAACCGGAGGAAACCGTACGCGCCCATCTTCAGGAGCACGGCGGCCAGGATGACCGAGCCGGGCGTCGGCGCCTCCACGTGCGCGTCAGGCAGCCACGTGTGGAACGGGAAGACCGGCACCTTGATCAGGAACGCCAGCGCGAACGCGGCGAAGAGCCAGACCTGCTCGCGGAACGTGAGCGACACGTTCAGGAGGTCCGTGTACAGAAACGACAGCTCGCCCGTCTGTGCCTGGAACTTGAAGACCAGGTACAGGATCCCGACCAGCATCAGGAGCGAGCCGACCGCCGTGTACAGGAAGAACTTGATCGCCGCGTAGATCCTCCGCTCGCCGCCCCAGATGCCGATGATGAAGTACATCGGCACCAGCATGAGCTCCCAGAACATGAAGAAGAGGAAGACGTCGAGCGCCACGAAGACGCCGACCACCCCCGTCTCCAGCAGGAGCATCATGGAGTAGAACGTCTTCTCCCGCGTCTGGATGTAGCGGAAGGAGCCGAGCAGGGCGATCGGCATCATCACGGTCGTGAGCAGGAGCAGCAGCACGCTGATCCCGTCGATCCCGACGTGGTAGTGGATCCCCCACGCCGGGATCCAGTCCAGCGGAGCGTCCATCGTGAACTGGAACGCACCGGACGCCGCGTTGAACGCCGACCAGATCGGCAGCGAGACGATGAGCTCGATGAGCGACGCGCCGAACGCGACGTACTTGGCCCGCTCGGCCGGGGCAAGGAGCACCGCTACCATCCCCACCAGGGGGAACAGCAGCAGGAAGTGCAGCACCCAGCTCGAGTAATGGATCGAATTCAGAAAGGCTTCCATGCCGCCCTCAGAATACCACGAAGCCGAGGAGGATCAGCACGCCGATCGCCACCGCGAACGCGTACGTGTTGAGCTGCCCCGTCTGGAGTCGCGATCCGACCCAGCCCAGGGCGCGCGACGCGTTGCCGAACCCGTTCACCGTGCCGTCGATGAGGCCCTGGTCCACGAAGCGCCACAGCGCCTTCGACGCGTTCACGACCGGCCGGACCACCACGGCGTCGTAGATCTCGTCGATGTACCACTTGTTGTACAGGAGCCGCGCGAGTCCGACGGGCTCCGGCGACTCCACGGCCGGACGGTACTGCCGGCTCCCCACGACCCGGAACGCGATCGCGATCACGGCCACGGCGATCCCGAACGATGCGACCGCCCAGAACGCGGCGCTGCCGCCGATCGGCGCCGTCTCGGCCAGCGCCGGCAGGTTCGCCGCCATGATCTCATCCGCGTGCTCCGTGATCGGGTGCAGCCACTCGTGCAGCCACTCCGAGGTCGGGATCCAGCCCAGGACGGGCAGGTCCGCGACCGCGTGCGGCACGTTGACCCAGCCGCCCACCACCGAGAGGACCGCGAGCACCGCCAGCGGGACCCACATCACCGCCGGGACCTCGTGCAGATGCTTACGCTCCGCCTCGCCCGTGCGGTTCTCGCCGTGGAACGTCATCACCATCATCCGCGTCATGTAGAACGCGGTCAGGACCGCGGCGAGGAGCGCGATCGCCCAGATCACCTTGTACCAGCCCGCGTACGGCCCCACCGCATGGGCCGCGGCCTGCCAGATGATCTCGTCCTTCGAGAAGAATCCGGCGAACGGCCACACGCCGGCGATCGCCAGCGTGGCGATCCACATCGTCCAGAAGGTGATCGGCATGTACTTCCTGAGCCCGCCCATGTTGCGCATGTCCTGCGGGTCCCAGTCCTTGTGCGTGTGGTGGAAGGCCTCGTGCATGGCGTGGATCACCGCGCCCGAGCCCAGGAAGAGCAGCGCCTTGAAGAAGGCGTGCGTCATCAGGTGGAAGACCCCGGCCGCGAACGCGCCGACGCCCACGCCGATGAACATGTACCCGAGCTGCGACACGGTCGAGTACGCCAGGACCTTCTTGATGTCGTACTGGGCGAGCCCGATCGTCGCGGCGAAGAGCGCAGTCAGCGCGCCGACCCCGGCGACCACGACCTGCGACACCGGCGCCAGGGCGAACAGCACGCCCGCACGGGCGACCATGTAGACGCCCGCCGTGACCATCGTGGCCGCGTGGATCAGCGCGCTGACCGGCGTCGGACCCGCCATCGCGTCCGGCAGCCACACGTAGAGCGGGATCTGCGCGCTCTTACCGGTCGCGCCCAGGAAGAGGAACAGCGTGATCGCGGTGATCACCCCGCCGCCGTAGGCGAACGCGGCCGGCGCCGCATCGAAGACCTCGACGTAGTCCAGCGTGCCCAGATTGCTGAAGATCAGCATCATGGCCACGATGAACCCGAAGTCCCCGATCCGGTTGACGATGAACGCCTTCTTCCCCGCGTCCGCGTTCTTCCGTTCCTTGTACCAGAAGCCGATCAGCAGGTAGCTGCAGAGCCCGACGCCCTCCCACCCCACGAACATGAGCGGGAAGCTCGCACCCAGCACCAGCACCAGCATGAAGAAGACGAACAGGTTCAGGTACGCGAAGTAGCGCGCGTACCCGGGGTCCGCCTTCATGTAGCCGACGCTGAAGATGTGAATCAGCGTCCCGACGCCGGTGACGATCAGCGTCATCAGCATCGAGAGCTGGTCGAGCTGGAGCGCTGCATCGATCTGCAGGCTCCCCACCGGCATCCACGACCAGTAGCTACGGACGATGGGCTCGTGCAGCTCCGCGCCCAACATCCGCACGAAGTTCGTCAGTGCGATGACGAAGGCCAGGGCCAGGACTGTGGGCCCGACCACCGTCGGGATCGTCTTCCGCTCCGGTGCGATGAGCGCCGTCAGACCGTTGACGGCGAAACCCACCAACGGGAGCAGGACGATCGCGCCGAGCAGAACAGGTTCGAAGTGGTGCACGTCACCACCGCAACAGGTTGAAGTTCTTCAGATCCACCGTCTCGGAGTGGCGGAAGATCGAGATCACGATCGCGAGTCCCACGGCCGCCTCGGCCGCCGCCACCGCCATGACGAAGAACACGAACACCTGACCCTCGATCCCGACCGCGCGCGAGAGCGCGACGAAGGCGAGGTTCACGGCGTTGAGCATCAGCTCGATGCAGAGGAACAGAATGATCGCGTTCCGCCGCACCACGACGCCGAGCACGCCGATCGAGAAGAGGATCGCCGCCAGCATCAGCGAGTTCGTCACCACGGCTCAGACCCTCCGCTTGGCGAGCAGGACGGCACCGATCACGGCGACGAGGAGCAGGACCCCGGTCAGCTCGAAGGCCACGAGGAAGTCCCGGAACAGGGGCTCGGCGATGATGGACACCGCGTTGCCGCCCTCGGCCGCTTTCTCCAGGAGCGGATCGGCGCCCATGGCCAACCCCTCTCCACCCGCGAACGACCGCCAGATGAAGTAGAAGATCAGCCCCGTCGTCGCGAAACCCGAGACCAGCCAGGCCCCCTTGCGGAGGTCGGGCCGGAAGTCGTGCCCGAGATTCAGGAGCATGATCACGAACAGGAACAACACCATGATCGCGCCGGCGTAAACCATCACCTGCAGCGCGCCGATGAAGTGCGCGCCCAGCAGGATGTAGATCGCCGCCAGGCTGAAGAACGTCAGCACCAGCGAGAGAAGGCTGGCCACCGGGTTCCGGCCCAGGACCGTCCCGGCCGCGCCGCCCACCGCCAGGCTGGCGAAGACCCACCAGAGGAGATCGCTCATTGACTCAACGGATCGCTCGGGTCCCACAAGACGGTGACCGGGTGATCCTGCGCCATCAGCCGGTCCAGATCGTACACGAAGCGCTCCCGCGTGTACTCGGCGTTCTCGTAGTCCTGCCCGACGTGGATCGCCTCGACCGGGCAGACCTCCTGACACATCCCGCAGAAGATGCAGCGGAACTCGTCGATCTCGTACACCACGGGGTAGCGGTTGCCCTGATCGTCCTCACCCGGCACCAGTCGGATGCAGTTGGCCGGGCAGATCGTCGGGCACAGCCCGCACGCCACGCATTTCGGCCGCCCATCCGGATGGACCTCCATGCGGTGCGTCCCGCGCCACCGGGGCGAAAGCTCCGGCTTCTCGTCCGGATACTCCATCGTCACCTTGTTCGGGTTGACGAGGTGCCGGAACGTGAGCGCCATCCCCTTGAGCGTCGCCCGGAGATACGAGGTCGTCCCCTCGGGGCGCCTGACCGTCTTCACACCGATCGCCATGCCTCGGCTCCCGTCTCCAAATGCTTCATTCCGACCGGGCCGGCACGAACGCCGGCTCCGCCGCGGGCACGCCGACCACCGGCTCGCCCTCGAGCACCAGCGCCGGCCGCGTCGGCGCCCGCCGCGGCGCCCGCTGCGCCGCCGCACCGGCGATCACGCGGTCGCGGTCGACCACCCACAGGAAGATCACGAGCGACAACACACTGATCGCCGTGAGGACCAGCCCGTAGGTGAACCCGTACTCCAATCCCACCGCGTCCAGCACCAGGATCGCCACCGCGAGCAGCGTCACGTACCCCAGGGCGACGGGGAGCATCACCTTCCACCCCAGGTGCATCACTTGGTCGTAGCGGAAGCGCGGCACCGTCCAGCGCACCCAGATGTAGAGGAAGACGAAGAAGAACGTCTTCAGCGCGAATACCGCGAAGGTCGCGAGCGTCTTGAGCACGCTCGGCGCCGCGCCCTCGACCACGCCGGGCGCCACCACCCGCATGTCGTCCCAGTTCGTGAACGGGATGTCCCACCCGCCCAGGAACAGCGTCGCCATGAGCGCCGAGGTCGTGAGCACGTGGGCGTACTCGGTGATGAAGAACATGCTGAACTTCATCGCCGAGTACTCCGTGTGGAACCCCGCGGCCAGCTCGGCCTCGGACTCCGGCAAGTCGAACGGGAGGCGGTTCGTCTCCGCGAACGCCGAGATCACGAACAGGACGAACGACAGCGCCAGCGGGAACGCGAACCACCAGCCGAGCCCTTCCTGCTGCGTCCAGACCACCTCCGTCAGTGTGATGTTCCCGACCAGCATGAAGACCGGGATCAGGCTGAGCCCGAGCGAGACCTCGTAGCTGACCATTTGCGCGCTCGCGCGCAGGCCGCCCAGGAACGCGTACTTGTTGTTCGACGCCCAGCCGGCCATCACGATCCCGTAGACCCCCAGGCTGCTCAGCGCCAGGATCAGCAGGATCCCGATCGGCGCGTCGGCCACGATCATGTCGACCAGCCCCCAGGGCGTCGGGAGCGGCGCCGCCACGGGAATCACCGCGAAGGTGACCAGCGCCGGGATGATGGACAGCATCGGCGCCAGCATGAAGAACGTCTTCGAGACCTCCGCAGGGAGCGTCTCCTCCTTGAGGATGTTCTTTAACCCGTCGGCGAGGGGCTGGAAGAGCCCGTGCGGCCCCACCCGGTTCGGGCCGAGGCGGTCCTGCATCCACGCGCAGACCTTACGCTCCAGCAGCGTGAGGTAGGCGACGGCGACCATCACGATCGTGAACGCGACGACGACCTTGATCGCCGAGCTCACCAGGAACGCCGTAGGCGAAAGAGCACCGATCTCGTGCATCACACCACCTCCGCGCCGCCGGCCGTGATCTTGACCGACTCATTGAGAAGGGCCCCACGCGGTCCGATCATCTCGTAGGTGAGCCCCTTGAACGCGCCGAACGCCTCGCCGAGCATCAGGAACGCGTCGGCCGCGCTCGCCGGCGCCGGCGCACTCTCGAGGCCCGCCAGGGCGACGCCCAGGATCTGCCACGCCGGCCGGGCGAGCCCCGGGGCCTGGAGCGCCGGCCAGAAGCGCTGGACCCTCCCCTCGAAGTTCGTGAACGT
>VSDC01000069.1:0-8289 GCA_047459275.1 Gemmatimonadota bacterium | reverse complement strand
CGCAGGTCCACGATGCGCACGGGCGGGAGCGGCCGCCCTTCGACGCGCTCGGGGAGCTCGAGGAGCCGGTACTTGCCGCTCATCGCGTTGCGCCAGCTCTCGAGAGAAGGCGTCGCGCTGCCGAGCACGCAGACGGCCCCGGCGAGTCCGGCGCGCACGATGGCGACCTCCCGGGCGTGGTAGCGGGGCGCGTCGGACTGCTTGTACGTCGCCTCGTGCTCCTCGTCGACGATGATGGCACCGAGGTCGGCGACGGGGGCGAAGACCGCCGAGCGGGCGCCCACCGCGATCCTGCGCTCGCCGCTGCGGAGCGCGCGCCAGGCGTCGTAGCGCTCGCCGTCGGAGAGGGCTGAGTGGAGCACGGCGACGGTCTCGCCGAAGTGAGCCCGGAAACGAGCGACCGTCTGCGGCGTGAGGGAGATCTCCGGGACCAGCACGATCGCGCCCCGCCCCTGCCGCTCGACCACCTCCTCGAGCAGCTCGATGTAGACCTGCGTCTTCCCCGAGCCGGTCACGCCGCGAAGGAGGAAGGTGCCGCCCGCGGCGCCGCGGCCCGGCTCGGCGCCCCCAAACGGGCCATGTCGCCCGGCCTCGCCCGCGCCGCCGCCTGACCGGGCGTCCCGTGCGGCGCCCGGCCTGCCCCGCGTCGCCGCCACGAGCGCATCCACGGCTGCACGCTGGGCGGGCGTGAGCGTGAGCGGCGCCGGCTTCTCCGCCGGGATCTGCGCGAACGGATCGCGCTCGACCTCCTCCTCGACGATCGCCGCGAGCCCTTTGTCGACCAGCCCGCGGAGGACGGAGTCGGAGAAGCCGAGCTGTCCCGTCAGGTGCGCGGCCTCGGCGGCGCCGCCCATCGTCTCGACCAGCTCGTAGAGCTCCCTCTGGCGTTGGGCGCGGCGGAAGATCTCGTCGCGCCGGGCGAGGGACGGGATCTCCCGCGTGAGTCGCAGCACGCGGCGCGTCTTGACCGGCGGCGCCGGGCGCGCGGTGTCCGAGAGGACGGCGGGGAGCGCGGTCCGGAGCACAAGCCCGAGCGGGGCCACGTAGTAGTCCGCGACCCACCGGCAGAGCCGGAGCAGCTCCTCCGGAATCGCCGGCTCGGGGTCCAGCACGGCCGAGACCGGCCGGACCCGCACACCCTCCAGCACCTGCTCGGCGTGGCCGACGACCCAGCCGATCAGACGACGGCGGCCGAACGGAACCAGCACGCGGGCGCCGACGCGCGCCTCCCCTCGCTCGACCTCGTAGGTGAACGTCCGGGCGAGCGGCACCGGCAACGCGACATCGACCAGCATGGCTCAGAACACGAGACGGACGAAGTCGTAAGGCGGCCAGGGTCCGGTCACGTCCAGCACGAGCCCGGCCTGGGCGGCGCCCAGGTCCTCGGCCCGTTCGACGAATTCGATCCAGCCGTCCCGGCCCACCAGGAACGCGGCGCTGTAGATGCGCTCCTCGCGCGGCGGGAACGGCACGGCGGCGCGGGCGTGGCGCCTCAACTCGCCGTAGGTCTCCACGGCGAGCCGCTCCAGCTCCTCCGCGTTCCAGCCTGCCGCTCCGGCGATGTGGACCCGGAGCTCCCAGTGCCCCTCGAGGAGGGCGAGCCCCTCCTCCAGCACGAGGTACTGGTCCTCCATGAACTTCAGGAGCGGGCGGCGGCCGCGGAAGACGACGCCCGGCGGCGCAGGGAGGATCGTGCTGCGTCGCATCACGTACTCGACCGCGCGCTGGTGCTCGAGCAGTTGCGGCGGGTCGAGGGTGGGCAGATGGAACGTCGTCGGCCGGACGAGCGCGACCAGATCCCGATACGGCACGCGCTGGAGGTCCGGGCCGAGCCCCCGGGCGAGGTTCGCCACCCGCCGGCCCGTGCCCCGGACCAATCCCAGGAGATAGAAACCGGGGCCGCCGCGCTCGCGAGCCTCGTTCGACGTCAGCAGGCCGTGCGATGCGCGGTGGAGTCCTGCCGGTTCCATCTCAGTCGTCCAGGAGCGCGAAGACCTCGTGTTGGATCCGGGACGGCGTGACCTCCGGCCCGTGCTCGCCCATGTACACGTTGATCTCGGTACGCAGGCCGAGCTCCCCGGGCACGTAGATCCCTGGCTCGATCGAGAAACCCACGCCGGGGATCAGCGAGCGGACCTCGTGCGTCTCGAGGTTGTCCATGTTCGGGCCCATCCCGTGGGTGGAGCGGTCGATCGAGTGGCCGGTCCTGTGGATGAACCACCTGCCATACCCGTGCCGTTCGACGACGGCGCGGGTCACGTCGTCGACCTCGTAACCCTGCACGCGCTCGCCGCGCTCCCAGCGCTCTCGCAGGAACGCGATCGCTGCATCGCGGGCCTCGCAGACGACGGCGAACCGCTTCTGGACCTCCTCCGGGACCTGGGAGCCGAGGTACGCCATCCACGTCTGGTCCGCGTAGACGCTATCCTCCGTCTCCTTCGCCCAGAGGTCGATCATGACCACGTCGCCGCGACGGAACGTGGCGCCGCCGTCGACCGGGTGGTAGTGGGGATCGGCGGCGCTCACGCCGGTGGCCACGATCGAGTCCGCGCCGGCGCCGGCGCCGCGGGCGGCGAGCGCGTCGATCACCCAACGTCGCATCTGCGACTCCGTCACGGCCTCGCCCGCCTTCACCCGGGCGGCCAGGTGCGCGAACGCGTCCCGCGCGACCTCCGCCAGCGTCTCGGCCACGCGACGGTGCGACGCGAGCTGCTCCGGCGTCCACGCCGAGTAGAAGCGCGTGATCAGGTCGCCGGAGGAGACGACCTCCGGGCCGGCCTTGCGGACCAGCTCCACGACGCCGGCGGGGATCAGGTCGAGCGCCGGCACGGCGTCGCCGGGTGAGACCTCCATCGCGACCCGGCGGGCATTGCCGAGGAGCTCGGCCAGGACCTCGTCCAGCTCCCGCCACGCCACGTACCGGCGCTTCGCCCATGGCCAGAGCGCCCACGGGCCCTCCTCGATCCCGTGCATCACGGCCACGGGCTCGCCCGTCGCGGGGATCCACGCGAAGTACCGCCGCTTCTGCTCGCCGAAGCCGAGCATCCCCATGGCGACCTTGTTCCGTGCGTAAACATCGTAGAGCAGCCACCCGTCGAGCCCGGCCTCGCGCAGCGCGGACTGGATCTCGTCCAGCCGGCCGCGCAGCAGCTCGAACGTCGGCGCCTTCTCCTCCATCGCCACCGTCATCGTGATTCTCCTGATTCTCAAAGCCAACGTTTGCGCCACAGGTAGGCGAACAGAACGCCCGTGACCAGCACCATCCCGCCCAACACGATCCAGAAGCCGTTCGGATCGTGGAGCCACGGCATCCAGCGGAAGTTCATCCCGTAGATGCTCGCGATCAGCGTGGGCGGCAGCACCACAGTCGCGATTACCGAGAGCGCCTTGATGATCTCGTTCATCCGGTTGGACATCAAGGCGAGCTGGGCCTCGAGCGCGCCGGTCAGCATCTCCCGGTACGACTCGGCCGCGTCGAGCTGGCGGACCACGTGGTCGTGCACGTCCCGGAAGTAGATCTGCGTCTCGGGCCGCAGGTACGGCAGCGGCCGGTTCGCCAGCGCGGACACCGCCTCCCGCATCGGCGCCAGGTGGCGGCGCAGTGTGACGAGCGAGCGCTTGAGGTCGAAGATGTCGCTCATCTCGTTCTCGCCGCCGTCGAAGATGTGCCTCTCGACGGCGCCGATGAAGTCGTCGATACGGTCCAGGATCGGAAAGTACTGGTCGACCAGGGTGTCGACCAGCGCGTAGGCGAGGTAGTCGACGCCGCGGGCGAGGATGTCCGCGCCGGCCTCGATGCGCTCGACCACGCCGCGGACCGACCGGAACTCCCCGGCGTGCACGGAGACGAGGAAGTGCTCGCCGAGGAAGAGGTAGAGGTTGTGCGAGTCCAGGTCGTACGGCTCCGGCGACTCCCTCACGAAGTGCACGCCCCGCACGACGATGAAGACGTACCCGTCGTACTCCTCGACCTTGACGCGGCAGTCGGGCGAGCGCGTGTCCTCGATCGCGAGCGGGTGGAAGTGGAAGAGCTCGTCGAGGAGCGCCCAGGTTGCGTCGTCGCGGGAGTCGATGTCGACCCAGAGCCGACCGTCGCCGCTCGCGAAGGCCGCTTCGATCTCTTCCCGCGTCAGGTCGCGGCGGAGGGCGCCATCGGAGCCGAGGTGGTAGGAGAACCGACCCGAGAACGGCCGACTCACCGCGTCGGCTCCGCCCGCCCGTGCCACTTCGTCCCCTTGATCAACGAGAGGCCGAGGATGCGTTCGCGCAGGACGAGGTCGCGCACTTCGTCGCGGAAGGCGAGGGCCTGGCGCATGCCGCGCCAACCCCAGAGGCGCCAGGCGCGGAAGAGGACGGCGAGTCGTTCGCGCAGGGGGCCGAGGCTGAAGAGCGCGGCGAGGGTCCAGGGTTGGCGGGGCGACGCGGCGGAGTCCGACCAGTCCTCGACATAGAGGTCGACGACCCCGGCGTCGCGCAGGAGCTGCTTCCACTCCACGAGCAGGAGCGGCCGCACGCCGAGCGATTCGACGACTGCATCGCGGCGCTCGGGATTCGCGTCGCCGGTCCAGATGAGCTGGATCAGGACGACGCTGGCCATGGGCTTGGCGACGCGGACCAGCTCGCGCACGGCCGCCGCGGGATCGGGAGCGGAGCCGAGGCCGGCGTCGGCGATCACGACGTCGAAGACCTCGTCCTTGTAGGGCAGCTCGTCGAGGGACGCCTGCTCGAAGTGGAGCCGGTCCGCGAGGCGCGCCTCCCGGGCGCGGGCCGCGGCCACGGTGACGAGCTTCGGGTCCGGGTCGACGCCGGCGCCGGCCGCGCCCGTCGCCTGCGCCAGGTACACGGCGGATTCGCCCGGTCCACTCGGCACGAGGAGAAACTCCTGCTCGGGCCCCAGCTCGACCAGTCGGATCAGGTGGCGGTAAATGTCCAGACCGGCCAGCGAGAAGGCTCGCCGGTGACTGAGCCGGGCGAGTCCGACGGCGGAGAGTTGGTGCGGCAGACGATCTTCGGCTGCGCCCGTGCCGGAGCCGGCGGGCGCACCGGTGGCCTCGATGGGCTCCGGGGGGCGCGCCGCTTTCACATCCCTCGAGGGCATGACTGGGAAGTTAGGTGCGCCCGGGCGGGCCGGTCAATCCTTGACGGGGAGTCCGCCGAGCGCGCGCAGGACCTGGACGACCCCGGCGCCCAGGCGGGCGGGGACGTATCCGCCTTCGAGCACGGCGACGACGCGCCCCCTGGCGGTCGCGTGCGTCCGCTCGATGATGTGCCTGGTGATGGCGTGCAGGTCCGCGGGCTCGAGGCACAGGCCGCCGAGCGGATCGCCGGTGAGGCAGTCGAAGCCCGCGGAGATGAGGACGAGCTCGGGCGCGAAGCCCGCGAGCGCTGCATCCAGCGCCTCGTCCAGGGCGCGGCGGTACACCTCGGGCCCGGTGCCCGGCGGGAGCGGCACGTTCCGCGTGGTGCCCTTCCCCGCGCCGGCGCCGATCTCGTCCGCGCCGCCGGTGCCCGGCCAGTGCGGGCTCATGTGGAGGGAGATGAAGTAGACGCTCGGGTCCTCGTAGAAGATGTCCTGCGTGCCGTTCCCGTGGTGGACGTCCCAGTCGACGATCAGCACGCGCTCGACGCCGCGCTCGGCCTGCGCCCACCGCGCGGCGACGGCCACGTTGTTGAAGAGGCAGAACCCCATGGCCCGGTCCGGGGTGGCGTGGTGCCCCGGCGGGCGGCAGACGGCGAACGCGGTCCTCGTCTCGCCGTCGAGCACCAGCGCTGTCGCGGTGATCGCGCACCCGGCCGCGGCCAGCGCCGCATCCCACGACGCGTCCGAGACGATCGTGTCGGGATCCAGCGCGACTTGCCGGCCGGACCGCGCCGCCTGGTCGACCGCCGCCCGAACCCGCTCTACGTGAGCTCCGGTGTGGACGCGGAGCAGCGCCTCGGGCGATGCCGGCTCCGCCTCCACCTGGCGCACCACGTTGAGCAGCGCCGGCGTGTCCATGTAGAGCGCGTTCACCACGGCCGGCAGGCGACCCTGGTGCTCCGGGTGCCCCCAACCGGTGTCGTGGCGCGCACAGTCGGGGTGCATCACCAGCGCCGTCGGCTCCGCCATGCGCCCCTCCACGTTCGACCCAGCCACGTCCTCCACTACGCCGGCGGCCGCTACGCCAGCGGACCGGCCGGCCCGGTCAGCAGCTCCGCGCCGCTCTCGGTGACCACCATGATGTCCTCGAGGCGAACGCCGAACTTGCCGTACTGGTAGATCCCGGGCTCGTTGCTGAACGTCATCCCCGGCTCGAGCACGACATCGCTCTTCCCGACCAGGTACGGCCACTCGTGACCCTCGAGGCCGATCCCGTGGCCGAGACGGTGCGTGAAGAACTGGTACCGGTCGCCGAAGCCGGCATCCGCCACGACCTTCCGCGCCACCGCATCCACTTCGCCGCACGTCCGGCCGGGCGCGGCGAACTCGAGGGCGCGCGCCTGCGTCTCGCGCACGACCTCGAAGACGGCCCGCACTTCGGACGAAGGCGTGCCGAACACCGTGGTCCGGGTGATGTCGGACTGGTAGCCGTGGACCGTCGTCCCCGCGTCGATCAGGACGACGTCGCCGGGCGCGAGCGGCGCGGGGTTGTCCGAGCCGTGCGGGTACGCCGACGATTCGCCGATCAGCCCGAGGACCCAGCTCCCGCCCCCGAAACCGAGGCGCTCGAACGCCGTCCGGATGAGCTGCGACAGCTCGCGCTGCGTCATCCCCTCGTACATCGATGCGAACGTCGCCTCGATCGCCTCGAGCGTGATCTCGTTGGCGAAGCGCATGATCTCGATCTCGTGCTGCGACTTGATCCCCCGGCAGCGATGGGTGATCGGATCGCCGCTCACGAGCTCGAGCGCGCCCGCGTCACGGGAGAGCCCGTGCGCGATGAAGTAGCGCGTGGATTCCTCGAGGGCGAGACGGCCGGTGGCGCGGCCCCAGTCCCGCATCGTACGGCCGATCAGGGCGAACGGGCTCTCGTCCTCCTCCCAGACGCGGATCTCGAAGCGGCCGCCCGTCGCCTTCTCCGCCCGCTGCCGCTCGAAGGCGGGGCAGATCACGACCGGCTCGCCCCGCGCGGGGAGGAGCATCCCGAAGGTCCGTTCGCTCCGGCCCCACCGGATGTCCGCGAAATAGGACAGCGATGCGCCCGGCTCGATGAAGAGTGCATCGATCCGCGCGCGGGCCATGAGCTCCTGTGCCCGCGCACGCCGGGCCGCCCGCTCCTCCTCGGTGATCGGAGGCGGCGCCTCATCCCTGCGCGAACGCAGCGCCGCGATCGGACCGGGCAGAGCCTCCTCCCCGGCGTCCGGGTTCGCTCCCGCGGCGCACGCGCTCGCGCCCAGGACCGTGATCGCTCCGGCGCCCAGGACGCCGGCCTGGATGAACTCACGTCGCATCATGTCTCGCCCTCGACTCTGCCTCGTCTACACCTGAGTTGGATCCAATCTATCACGATTCGGTCGCCGTGTCGAAGCCACGGCCCGTCGCGGTCCTGCGGCGCGCGACGTGCATCCGGTGTCCGACGCCGTACGAATGTCGTCCCAGGAGGATCGAAAATGAAGTCGCGGCTGGCCGTTGCTGGCGTTCTCGCTTTGCTCCTGACCCCACTCCCCCTAGAGGCCCAGCGCTGGTACGACGAGGAATACGACTGGTTCGCCGGGCGCCTCAAGATCAAGGCGCACCACATCTTCGACCGCTCGACCTTCGGCATCAGCAAGGGGCGGATCGAGACCCCGAAATCCGGATTCGGCGTCGGGCTTGAGTACGTCCTCGAGAACGGTTGGGGCTTCGGGCTCTCGGGCTACACTTCGGGACGGGTTTCCGAGTTCGATTCCGAGTCGGCCGTTGTCGTGGTGATCGCCGAAGCGAACTACTTCCTGCGCATGCGCGCGTTGCGTCTGGCCCCGTACCTCGGCGTGCACACCGGGCTCGGCACCTACAGGAAAGGTGCCTCGGACTTCCCCTCGCTCCACGACAACCTCGCGGAGCTCGGCTACCAGTTCGGGGTCCGTTTCCAGCCATGGGTCTACCTGGGCCTCGATGCGCAGGTCCGCTGGATGAGCGACGCCGCCTACCGGGACCAGGGGGAGGCCTTCGAGAGGACCCAGGTCCTGCTGGGGATCACGATCCTGTAGCCGGCGGGGCGAAGGCGCACGGCCGGCGGGCGCGCGGACGCCCCAGGCGGATGCACCGAAGATGCACGGCCGGCGCCCGCGGGCCCGCGCCCGGGCGGCTCCCCGGCCGATCGCCGCCCG
>VSDC01000068.1:0-8310 GCA_047459275.1 Gemmatimonadota bacterium | reverse complement strand
CGACTACACCCGCGCGCACCTGATGGAGAGCCGCGCGCGGATCGCGAAGGCGCTGCAGGCCGGGCTCGAGGCGGAGAGGCGCTGATGCGTCGGAGAGCCACCGGGGCAGCGTAGAGACGCTGACGCGGACGAGAGCGCGGACGCGGCTCGCGCACGCGCGTCGTCGCGGGCGATATCGCCTGGACGGAAGCGGTGCGCGCGGAACGACGGCCGCCCGGAGATCTCCGGGCGGCCGTCGCGCGTTTCCGGTCGGCGGCGCCGCGACCACTGCGGCGACGGGTGGACGGCGCAGCGCCGACTGGCCGACCGGGTCTCCAGCGCCGCGCCCGGACCGCCGGGGCTTCGCAGCGCGACGCCTCCGGACCCGCCGAGACGTTCGCCCGCGATCGGTGTATTTTCCCCTTGCGGCCCCACGGGCCGATGCTGGCAATGAACAGGAGTGGGTGGTCGTGTCGAGGGAACGAATCTTCGTCAACGGAAAGGTGTTCACGGGGCGCAACGAGCACGAGTTCGTGAGCGCCTTCGCCGTCAGGGACGGCGAGATCACACGGGTCGGCGACGTCGCCGACGTGAGGGACGCCGAGGTCGTGGACCTGGAGGGGCGCACCGTCGTCCCCGGCTTCGTCGACGTCCATACGCACCCCACGTACATCGCGATGATGCGGAACGCGGTGCCGTGCACCGTGCCCGTCGTCCACAGCATCCCGGAGATGATCGAGGCGCTGAAGCGCCATCCCAACTACGGCAAGGGTGACCACCTCTGGATCGAGGGGTTCGGCTACGACGAGTCGAAGCTCGCGGAACGCCGCACGCCGACGACCCGCGACCTCGACCAGGTCTCGACGACGCAGCCCGTCTACGTCATGCGCTCCGACTGCCACTCGGGCGTCTGCAACACCCGCGCGCTCGAGCTGGCGGGGATCACGCGCGACACGCCCGACCCCGAGGGCGGCCGGTTCGGGCGCTACGAGAACGGCGAGCCGAACGGGTTCCTCGAGGAGCACGCCGCCAACGACGTGGTCCGCTCGGCCATGGCGCCGCAGAGCTGGGAGAAGCGGGTCGACGATATCGTGTGGACGAGCCGGCACTTCGCCGAGCGCGGCATCGTCGCGGTCAGCGAGTTGATGGGCCGCCGCGAGCCCGTCGACGTCTACCGTCTCTTCGCCGATGCCGAACGGCAGGGATTCGGGCAGCAGGCGGGGCTCTACATCATCTGGCCGGAAGAGGGGCTCCCGGACCTGACCGACGAGGAGCGGACCGGCCGGATCAAGGTCGCGGGCGTCAAGGTCTTCGTCGACGGGACCATCTCGGCGCGCACCGCGTGGGTCGGCGAGGCGTATCGCGGGACGGGGGAGTACGGGTACCCGACGATCTCCGGAGATGCCCTCGAGGCCGCCTATCGGTGGGCGGTGCGGAACCGCGTCCAGCTCGCGGCGCACGTCATGGGCGACCGTGCGATCGAGCGCGTCCTCGATTTCTTCGCGGACAAGGAGCCGTGGCTCGGGCCCGACGTGCCCTCGGTCCGTCTCGAGCACGTCACGCTGATCACGCCCGAGCAGCTCCGGCGCGTGCGGGAGACGAAGATGCGTTTCGGCGGGACGATGCAGGTCATCTTCTTCTTCGCCGAGCACGAGTCGTACGAGGGGAATCTCACCGACGCCCAGTACCGGCGCGCCTACGCGGTGAAGGACGCGGCCGCCGTCTTCCCGTACTTCGCGCTCACGTCCGACGCGCCGTGCACGACCTGGTCGGACCCCGACGACGTCTTCGTCTCGATCCAGGCCGCGGTCACCCGGAAGGCGTACAACGGCGCGGACATCGTCGCGGCGCAGGCGATCACGGTCCCGGAGGCGGTCCTCCTGTACACCGCCCGCGCGGCCGCCCTCGTGCCGTACGAAGGGAAGCTCGGCCGGATCGCGCCCGGGTACGAGGCGAGCTTCGTCGTCCTGGACCGGGACCTGTTCACACAGCCGGCCGAGGCGATCGCCGAGACGCGCGTCGCCGAGACCTGGATCCGCGGGGAGAAGGTCTTCGAGCGCGGGGCGTAGACGCGGGCGGACAGGCCGACGGGGCGGCTGGTTTCCGCAGGCCCCGGGACGGCCCTCAGCGAGCTCGGATCTCCAGTCTGCTCGTTCCGGTGCGGAGCGGCTCGGGCTCTTCCGTAGGGAGGACGCCCTGCAGGAGGTACGTCCCCGCCGGCACCGGCCGGCCCTGGTTGGTCCGCTGCGTCCACACGTCGCGCAGCGTCAGCGTCTCGCCGGGGGCGAGGATGCGGACCTGGAGGATCTGGGGGATGATCTCGCCCTCGAGCCGCCGCCAGACGAGATCGCCTGAGGCGTCGCGCACCTCGACGTCGAAGGCGATCTCCCGCCCCAGCAGGTGCACCGTGACGGTCTCGGAGGCGATGTTCGTGAGGCGCAGCTCGATCGGCACCGCTTCGCCGGGCGCGGCGTGGGCCGGCGCGTGGAGCGTGAAGCGGAGGGAATCGCCGATCAGGCTCATGGCATCTCCTTCGGACCCGGGAGCGCCCGGGGTCCCTGCGTCCGCATCGACACCGTGCGCATCGGCGGCCGGGCCGTTCGTCCGTACGCCGGTGGGCTCCTGTCGCCGTTCCGGCTGACAGGCGGAGGCAGCGAGCGCCAGCGCCAGCGCGAGGCCGGCCACCCGCGCCGGGACGCGCCCGGCGCCCCGCACGGGGATGCGACGGCGCCGGGCAGGTGCCCGGCGCCGCAGAGATACGTCCCGCATCACCAGAGCGTCAACGCGCCCAGCTCCTGCTCAACCTGCGAGATCGGGCTGAACACGAACAGGTCGCCGGTGCTGCTGCCGCCCCACAGGATCCCGAAGAGCGTGACCGAGCTCCCGCTCCCGGACCAGCCGAAGACCGGCGAGCCGCTGTCGCCGCCGCCCACGCCGGCCTGGACCATCGACTGGCACAGCAGCGTGATGTTCGAGCCGGAGACGTTCACGTTCACGCACGTGTTCGTGATCGGGCCGTAAGTCCACCCCGTCGTCCGACCCACCTTGTTCGCCTGCTCGCCGGCCACCGGGTTGCGCTTGCCCGTGATCGAGAAAGAGCCCGAGATCGTCAGCGAGCCGGACCAGCGCCCCCGCGACGACGTCCGCGCCAGCGAGCCCAGCGCGTAGCTCATGCCGCTCGAGTAGGCCGCACGCGCCGAATCGCTGTAGCGGCACCGGCGGCCCGCCGGGCACGCGCCGCCCGTGAAGTACGTCGGATCCGCGACCTCCGTCGCGATCACCGTGCCGTCCACGCTCGAAAGCGGCTGGTAGTACCGCGTGCTCTCGGTGCCACCCTGCACGCTTGTGCAGTGCGAATTCGTGATGAACGACGCCTGCCCGCTCCGGATCGCGTTGAAGCCCAGCGTGCACAGGTAGCCGCTGAAATTGATCTGCAGCCCGCCCTGCACCGGGCGCACCCGGTCGCGCAGCGTCGCCGCGAAGTGGATCGGCGGGGTCTCCTGCACCTCCACCGCATCCGCCGGGATCCCGAGCTGCGCGGCGAGCCTGCGCACCTCCCTCATCGCACCCGGGCCCTCGACCCCGACCAGCAGCCGGTTGTTCGCCTCGTCCAGGTCGACGAACACCACGCCCGAGGTCTCCAATACTTCGGGCGAGGCGTGGCGGAACCAGTCGTTCAGGTCCGCGTACGCGAACTTCGCCCTCCGCACCCGCATCTCCGACGGAGCGAACCCGCGTTCCGCCAGGAAGCCGCCCAGCTCCTTCTCCACGGCGCCGCGCTTCCGCTCGTCCGTCAGGTACACCGTCGGCACCCCATCCGCATCGATGAACAGCCCACCGAACTCCGGGACCGCCCGGGCCACCGCGTCCATCAACGGATCGGTCGACGTGGCGCCGGCTGGGTCGGCCACACGCGCTCCCGGCGATGTCGGCTCGCGTACGTCCGAGCACGCTGCCAGTACCATGGCGCCCGCCAGCAGCAGGCTGAATCCAGGGGTGATTCGACGCATGCGCACCTCCTCCTGTGGAGTGATGGTGTGACGTCCGCGGTCCGATCGGGCCCCGGCGCCTTCGCGCGACGCAGCGGTGCACTGCTGCACCGCCGTCGGACGACGCACTCCGCTCATGCGGATCCGGCCAGACGATCGGACCCGCGACCGGCACCGCCGACCCCCGTGTCGGCGGTGCCGGTCGTTCTCTCACGCTGGATTCGGATTCAGTGGGGAGCTTCCGTGGCACCCGGCGTCAGGTGGGGCGGGCACATTAATAATTAAACGACTTCACCGGAAGCGGTCGGACGGGCCAGTGCGCGCGCCGGGCAGTGACCTGGATCCGAGGGAAGGAGGTTTGTCGAGCGCTTGGCCGGTGGTTCGGGCGCCGGGCCGGGTCGGGCCGTCGGGCGGCGGACTGACGGGTGGCGCCTTCGGGCGCCCGGCCGACCGGGCCGGCGCCCGGCCGGGCCCACGCGCTCGCCGGGCTCGCATTCTCACCGACCCGCGATCCGTATCATCCGCGCTCGAGTACGGATCGGCTCCGGCTGAGGGCTGGGGATCGTCGCCCGTACGAGGTAGGCCCCCTCCGGGACGAGCGTACCCTCGTTCGTCCGCTGCGACCAGGTGTCGCGAAGGGTGAGCGTATCGCCGGGCGCGAGGATGCGGACTTCGAGCTCGCTCGGGACCGTCTGCCCTTCCAGGCGCCGCCACACCTGGGCGCCCGCCTCGTCGCGGACCTCGATGTCGAACGCGACGTCGCGCCCATAGAGCTGCAGCCGGACGGGGTTGGTCGAGATGTTGGTGACGCTCACCTCGATCGGCACGTCGGCGCCGGCGGCGACCGCACCGGGCAGGCGGAGCTCGACGCGCAGCGAGTCGCCGATCAGCATCGCCGAAGGCTCCTCCGTCGTCTCCGCGGCAGGCGGCACCCGTGCCGTGTCCTCTCGGTCCGCCGCACCGGCCGGCCTTTCGACCCGCGCGGCTTCCTCACGAGGCTCCTCTCGCCGGCACGCGGGGAGCGCGCAGGCAAGGATCGCCACGAGGACGGAGCTTCGCACCGTCACCGGGTGCCGGAGCGCTCCCGCGAGGCGCTGAGCCGGTGCACCGCGCATCGTGACGTCGTCGTCGCCGTCGGCAGGCGAGCCGCTCGAGGGAATCCACACAGCCGTACCTCCTTCCGTGGCGTGATGACGCGACGCCCGCGAAATGAGCGGGCGCCGGCCCGCTCCGACTGCAATCGGAGGGCCGGGCGCGCCAGTGACCGCCGGAGCGGAGCGGGTGGGGTGGGCCAGAAGCCTCGGCGCCGCGTCGTCTGGCCCGGGCGACGGACCACGACGGGCGAGCGGTCAGCGGCGTCGCCGGGCTTCGTCCAGATCCTCGGTGAACTTCCGCAGCACCGCATCGGCGGCGTAGTCGGCGAGCGACTCGAACGCGCGCTCGACCTCTCGCGCCGACATCCGGGCGAGGGCGACGGCGGTCACCACGTTGTCGATGGCGCGCTCGTCCGAGCCGAACGCGCCGGTACGCACGGGATCGCGCGCCCGCACGTGGGTTTCCCAGATGATGCGGCCGGTCTTGCCGTCGAGGAGGAGGACGTCGCCCTCGAAGTCGAAGTAGGCGCCGGAGGTCCACGACGCCGCCACGATGCCGTACCGCTCGACGCGCACCTCGAGCTCGAAGTCCGCGGACCGGCCGTCTTCGACCGGCTCGGCCCGGAGGTGGCGGGCGGTGGTCTGGAGGATGCGGCGACCCATGCGTCCGCTCACGTCGACGGCGGCTGCGGCGCTGTCCATTCGCGCCTGGAGCCGCCGCGCCTCCGCCTCGCGGACCAGCTCGCTGCCGACCCGGAGGAGCGAGCCGAGCGGGTCCTCACGGTCGATGCCCAGGTCCGCGTCGGTCACGACCTCGGGGTGCGGCGGCGCGATCGTGGCGACGGCAACGGAGCGCCCGCGGAAGTCGTACTCGTGGAGTCGGTGCTTGGGGCCGCACGCGGCGAAGGAAGCGGCCGCGAGAGTGGCGACCGCAGCGGCCCCGATCGGCGTCAGGGTGAGGCGCATGTTTGGCTCCTTGGAATTCGGCGCGCCCGAGATGGCGCCCGTGAGCTGCCGGGGAGTTCGAGGTCTTTTACCCTGCCGTGCCCCTTCCCGATCCGACGCCGGGCGGAGCGGACCCGGCGTGCCGCCCTCACCGCAGCAGCCGCACGATCAGCCAGACCACGAAGACGACGAGCAGGACGACGATGATCCCTGCCCAGAACCCGACCTTGAAGATCCCCTCGACGACCTCGCACCCCGAAGCGGCGATCGATCCGAGGAGGACGAGCAGCAACGTGGCGAATCGGTTCATGGCATCGGCCTTCCGTGTCGCGGGGCCCGGATCCGACCGGGGTGTCGAAGGCAACTCCCGTACCCGGTCAGTACTCTGTCGGACCGGGCGCGGGAGTCGCCCTATCGGGCTCGGCCGGGGGTGCTTATGTTCCATGCCGCATCGCGAACACGGCCGATCGAAGGCGCGCGGGAGCGCGCGGGCCGTTCCACTTCATCCGTTCCCAGTTCCCGAGACGTTGCCATGTCCCGATCGAAGCTGACCCGATCCACGTCTCTGGCCCTGCTCCCCCTGGGCCTCTCCCTCGCCCTCGCCGACGGCGCGCTGGCGCAGCAGCAACGCCAGGCCGCGCGTAATGCCGATTCCCAGGCGACCGCGGGCGAGGTCGCGCTGGCCGTCCCGCCGGACACCACCGTCGTCACACGGCACACGGGCCAGTTCAACGGCCAGACCGTGCGCTACACCGCGACGGCCGGCACGCTGCCGATCGTCGAGGACGGGAAGGTGAGGGCGCGGATGTTCTACGTCGCCTACGTGAAGGAGGGCGTCCAGGACGTCACCAAACGGCCCGTCATCTTCTCCTTCAACGGCGGCCCCGGCTCCGCCTCGGTCTGGATGCACATGGGCTACACGGGCCCGAAGCTCGTGACGTACGACAAGGAGGGCTTCGCCCTGATGCCGCCGGGCGGCGTCGTCGACAACCCGTACTCGATCCTGGACGTGGCCGACATCGTCTACATCGACCCGGTCGCGACCGGCTTCAGCCGCATGATGCCGGGCGAGGACGAGCACAAGTACCACGGTGTGATGGAGGACATCCAGTCGGTCGGCGAGTTCATCCGGCTGTGGGTGACGCGCAATGGGCGCTGGGGCTCGCCCAAGTTCCTGATCGGGGAGAGCTACGGCACCACCCGCGCGGCGGGGCTCGCGGACTACCTCCAGAGCCGGCACCGCATGTACCTGAACGGCGTGATCCTCGTCTCGATGACGAATCTGGGGGTGCAGGCCGGGCCTCTCGTTTCGTTCGCGACGACGCTTCCGCACTACACCGCGACCGCGTGGTACCACGGGAAGCTTCCGCCGGACCTGCAGTCGCGCCCGTTGCGTGAGGTGCTGGACGAGGCGGAGGAGTTCGCGATCGGAGACTACCTGCTCGCCCTGGTGAAGGGGCATCACCTCCAGGGCGAGGAGCGGCGGGAGATGGTGCGCAGGGTCGCGCGCTACACCGGGCTGTCCGAGCGCTACGTCGATGCCGCGGACCTGCGGATCGACCTCGGGCGGTTCCGCAAGGAGCTGCTCCGCGACCGGCGCCTGACCGTGGGCCGTCTCGACAGCCGCTACACCGGCATCGACAGCGACGCCGCGGGCGAGCGCAACCAGTACGACCAGGCGATGTCCGACTGGAACGGCGCCTTCACGACCGCGGTCAACATGTATCTGCGCGAGACGCTCGGCTTCAAGACGGATCTGGAGTACAACATCTTCGGCGACGTTCATCCCTGGCGCGGGCGCGAGACGAACGTCGGCCAGATGCTCCGCCGGGCCATGACCGACAATCCCTACCTCAAGGTACTGGTCCAGGCCGGTTACTACGACGGCGGGACCGACTACTTCAGCGCGCAGTACACGATGTCCCAGCTTCAGCCTGGCGGCGAGCTGCGGGACCGGATCCGCTTCGCGTTCTACGAGAGCGGCCACATGATGTACCTGCGCCGCGAGGACCTGCCTCGCGCCAACCAGGACATCCGCGATTTCATCGCCTGGGCGCTGCAGGGTGTGCCGGACTATCCGCGCGTCCCGGCGCGGGTTTCCGCCTCGGCGGGCACGGCGGTCGGCGCCGCAGGCGGGAACTGAGGGCGGGAGGCGGGCGGGCGCCGTCGCGCGTGCCCGCGGCCGGCGGCGGCGGGTGGGAGCCGACGCGATGGCGGGAGGCGGCGGGCGCCGTCGCGCGTGCCCGTCGGCGGCGCGGGCGGGACCTGACGCCGGGAGGCGGGCGGGCGCCATGGCGCCCGCC
>VSDC01000540.1:0-1698 GCA_047459275.1 Gemmatimonadota bacterium | reverse complement strand
GGGGCGCCCCGTCTCCGGCAGAGGGCGCCAGGTCCGCGGCACCGGCCGCGCGCAGGCCGCTACACGCCGTCGTCGCGAAGACGACGATCAGGGACAACCACGTCCAGAGTCGATGATTCCTCATGCGATGATTCCTCATGGACAAAGGACACGGGTGGGCGCCTCGCCTGGGATCAGCACAGTACGCCTCGCCGCCGCCGTTCGTTCCTTGCGCCGGTTTGCGCCTTGCCAGCGCACGTGTCGTCAGCCCACCCGTCGTCGCGGGCCTGTCGCTGGTCTAACAGGGTGCGCCCGCTCGGTCCCCCGCCGGCGAACCACTCCGCGCCTCCCGGTTCCCCGGGGCGGCCGATCGCGGTACGGCTCCTGCGTTCACCGTTCGGGTCGCATCCGGTGCAGGGTCGGGCCGTACCGACGCACGATCTGGAGGACCCATGCCTGGCCGACGGCTCCACGACGGGGGCGCCCCGGGGCGCCACGACGCGTCCGGTCGCCTCTGGGATCGCCGCAAGATCCACGACGGAATCATTCGCACCTACGGCGGTACGCCTCTCATCCGGCTCCGTCGCATGGGAGAAGGGCTCCCGGCCACAGTCCTCGTCAAACACGAGGGGTTCAACCCTTACAATTCGGTCAAGGACCGCATCGGGATCGCCATGCTGGAAGCCGCGATCGAGCGGGGCGAGCTCCGACCCGGGAAGGTGATCGTGGAGCCGACGAGCGGCAACACGGGGATCGGCATTGCATTCACCGCGGCGGCGCTCGGCCTCCGCTGCATCTTCACCATGCCCGACACCATGACCGTCGAGCGGCGCAACATGCTGCGGGCGCTGGGCGGGATCGTGGTCCTGACCGAAGGCGCACGAGGGATGCGGGGCGCGATCGAGCGTGCGGAGGAGATCCGCGAGCGCCTCGGCGACCGCGCGTGGATGCCGCGCCAGTTCGACAACCCCGACAACCCGGCCGTCCATTACCGCACGACGGGCCCGGAGATCTGGGAGGACACGGAGGGGCGCGTGGACGTCTTCGTCGCCGGCGTCGGAACGGGAGGCACGATCACCGGAGCGGGCCGATACCTGCGCGAGCGCAAGCCGGAGATCCACATCGTGGCCGTCGAGCCCGCCGAGAGCCCCGTCCTCTCCGGCGGGGAGCCGGGCCCGCACCGCCAGCAGGGGATCGGGGCCGGCTTCGTGCCGGCCGTGCTCGATACCTCCATCTACGACGAGGTCATCACCGTCACCAACGACGACGCCATCGCCACCACCCGGCGCCTCGCCCGCGAGGAGGGGATCCTGGCCGGGATCTCCGCCGGGTCGATCACCTGGGCGGCATTACGGGTGGCCGAGCGGCCCGAGAACCGCGGCAAGCTGATCGTCTCGATCATCCCCGACTTCGGCGAGAGGTACCTGTCGAACCCGGTCTACGCGGAGATGCCACCGCCCGAGATACCGCCCGAGCTCGAAGGGATCGAGGGGTTGTTGTGAAGTGGGGGGGCGCCGCGGGACCTCGAGCGCGGCCCTGGATCTCGGGCCACCAGCCAGCCCCCTCGGGCGCGGCGCCATACCCCGCGCGTGTCGATCGAACCTCGGTGCGCGCGCACCTCGGGCTTCGACACTACACCTCTTCCCAGGCGCTCACCGGGTACACGCGTCGGTTCACGATCCGGTCCAGGGACCGGTACTGCACCGCCTCGGCCACGTG
>VSDC01000539.1:0-1700 GCA_047459275.1 Gemmatimonadota bacterium | reverse complement strand
AGCGCGGCGAAGGTCCAGATCAGGGCGTCCGGCATACGTCGCCTCAGCGTCTCCGTGTGAAGAGGTAGAGGAGGATCCCCGCGGCCACCGCGGCGTTCAGCGACTCGACGTGGCCGGCGATCGGGATCGCCACAAGCTCGTCCGCCGCGCCGCGCATCGTGGGGCTGAGTCCGGCCCCTTCGTTACCGACGACGATGGCGGCGCGTCTCGCGATGCGCACGGAGCCGACGTCGGTGGCGCCCGCCTCGGCCCCGTAGATCACGAAGCCGTGGCTCCGCAGCCACGTCAGCAAGCGGTCGACCGCCGTCTCCACGATCGGCACGCGAAACGACGCGCCGGCGGACGCTCGCACGGCCTTCGGGTTCCAGGGATCGACCGTACCCGGGAGCGCGGCGACCAGATCCACGCCGAACGCGTCGGCCGTGCGCACCATGGTCCCGAAGTTCCCGGGGTCCTGGATCCCGTCGAGGACGAGGACGGTCGCCACGACGGGCGGCGTGAATGCATGCAGCTCATGCTCCGGGATCTCGGCGACGGCGAGCACGCCCTGGGGCGTCTCCGTCGCCGCGAGTCGGGCGAAATCGGCGTCGGACACGCGCCGGACGGGCCCGCGCTCGCCGAGCGCCCGGACGAGCGCGCGCCCCCGCTCGCTCTCCTCGGCCGCGGGCGCGACGACGGCGAAGCGCACCGGGACTCCGGAATCGACGAGCTCCTCGACCACGCGGATCCCCTCGGCCAGGAAGAGCCGCTCCTCATCCCTCACCTTTCGGCGGTGGAGCCCCCGGATCAGCTTCGTCTCCGCGCGGCTCGGCGCCTCTCGCGACTGGAACATGTCTTGCGACCCGCACTCCTCCGGTGGGAGTCCCTCGAACGGAATCGGGAATCGTATGCTCGCGCTCTTCAGCCGCCCGCGCGGCCTCGTCGCCCCTGCCCTCGTCGCCGGCTCCGCTGTCCTCGCCGCCGGGTGCGGCATCTCGCAGCAGGAAGAGATCCGCCTCGGCCGACAGTACGCCGCTGAGATCAACCGGGAGCTCCCGCTGGTCGACGACCCCGTGGCGAACCGTTACATCAACCTGATCGGCGACCGAATCGCGCGCCAGGGTGGGCGCAACCTCGACTACACGTTCTACATCGTCGACACGGACGAGGTCAACGCCTTCGCGGTGCCGGGCGGCTTCGTCTACGTGAACCGGGGCCTGATCGAAGCGGCGGACAACCTGTCCGAGCTGGCCGGCGTCCTGGGCCACGAGATCGGCCACGTCGAGGAGCGGCACAGCATAGAGCAGATCGAGCGGATGCAGGCCGCAAACCTCGGTCTGTCCATGGCCTACATCCTCCTCGGGCGCACGCCGGGCGCCCTGGAGCAGGCCGGGATCCAGGTGGCCGGCGCCGCGATCTTCGCCGGGTTCAGCCGGGCGGCCGAGAACGAAGCCGACGCGATCGCCGTTCAGCTCCTGGCGCGGGCGGGGATCGACCCCATGGGCCTCGTTACGTTCTTCGAGAAGCTCCTCGCGGATCGTCAGCGCCGGCCGAGCGTCGTGGAGCAGTGGTTCTCGACGCACCCCCTCACCGAGGACCGGATCGCCAACACGCGGGCGCTCGTGCAACAGATCCCCGAGAGCCAGCGGCGCAACATGATCCGGAACACGGAGCAGTTCGAGGAGTTCCAGGCGCGCCTCCGGCAGTATCGCCGCCGGTAG
>VSDC01000538.1:0-1704 GCA_047459275.1 Gemmatimonadota bacterium | reverse complement strand
CCGTAGAGCCGCCGCTTCGCCGTCTGGCGGCTCTCCGCATCCATTCGGGCGGGCGCGCCGCGGCCCCCGAATGCACGACGCGCCCAGGCCGAGGCGGCGTCGCGAGCGAGCTCGAGCTCGGTCACGTCCTCGGCGGCGAGCGTCTCCTGGACGGCCGCTGCGGCGGTTTCTTGGTCGACGCCCTTCGCGCGCAGCTCCTGCACCAGGCGCCGCGCTCCGCGAGGCCGGCCCCGGACGCGGTCCCGCACCCAGCTCGCGGCGAAGGCCGCGTCGTCGACCAGGCCCTTGGCGGCGAGGTCGGCCACGCAGCGATCGACCACGTCGTCCGGGAAGTCCTTGCGCCGCAGCCGTCGGCGGAGCTCCGCCGCGCTCCTGGCCCGGTAGGAGAGGAGGTTCAGCGCCGCCTCGCGGGCGCGCCACACCAGGTCTTCGCGCTCGAGGGCCGCCAGGGTCTCCTCCGTGACCTCGTCGCCCACACGGAGCCCGCCGCCGTACGCGATCTCGAGGGCGAGACCACAGCGGAACTCGCCGTCCACGTAGACGTTGACCCGATCCGGGTTGCGGGCCTGGGGCTCGAGCGCGGTGATTCGCAACGGTCTCGATCTGAGGTGCGGGTTCGTTCGCTCGCTGGTTATACCGCGCAAGGGCGTCGGCGTGCCGTGAGGGTTCGACCGACGTGACGCTAAGGCTTTCCCTGGGTGCCGCCGGGCTGCCGCGCGGGTGCCGGCCGTGCGCCCGCCGGGGCCACCCGCGGAACGTTCCTTGCCCCCGCAGGCGCTCCATGAGCCAACCTTCATGGCGACCGCTGGTCCTGGCAGCCGCCCTGGCCGCCCCCGCCTGTCGCATCGAGTCTCCACCCGCGGCCGGCGAGGGGATCGCGCCGCCGGACACCGCGGCCGGCGAAGTCGCGTTCCGGCTGGAGGGGCCGAACGACGCCGCCCTGGTCGTCCCGGTCTACATCGACGGCACCGGCCCGTACGACTTCGTCTTCGACACGGGCTCGACCCTCACGTGCGTCGATCCCGACCTGGCGACCCGGCTCGGCCTCGAGGAGCAGCCCGTCGGTCCCGGCGTCGGGATCGGGGCCGGCGGCGCCGAGCGCCTCAGCGTCGTCTCGATCGACTCCGTGCGGATCGGGCGCGCCCTCGTCACCGACGTGCTGGCGTGCGTGGTCGATCTCCAGACGGCCCGGCGCTTCGGCCTCGAGGTGCACGGCCTCGTCGGACTGAACTTCATGAAGCCGTTCACCATCACGATCGACTTCGACCGCGAGGTCATCCGCATCGTCCAGCCCGACACGGCGCTCCGATCCGCCCCGGATCGGAGCCGCCATTGATGGACGCTGCGCCACGCCCTCCCCGCCTCATCCGGGGCTCAGGGCGTAGGGGTTAGGGCTTGGGTAGCCCGCGCACCCGGCCTCGCCCCCAGGGCTTAGGGCTCAGGCCTCAGGTGGCCTCCCAGCCCCCAAGCCCTACGCCCTAACACCTACGCCCCAACAGCTACGCCCCACGACGCACGACGCCCGGCCAGGCCAGGAGGCCCGCCGGGCGTTCTCCTCGCCGGCGCTGCGGGCGCCGGCCCGATGGCGGGAGCGTGTGGGAATCGAACCCACCAGCCCGGGTTTTAGCCAGGCCAGCTGGTTTTGAAGACCAGTCGAGCCACCAGGCCCGATCCGCTCCCGTTTTCTCTGCTGTCCAATGATAC